>JAKAXF010000052.1 GCA_021816645.1 Microcaldota archaeon
TCATCAAACTGCAATGGGGTGTACTGGACGGCGAATACAAGAATCGCGTGGTATTTCAAAAGATTCACGTATTTTCCGACGACGCCAAGAAAGCGGAAAAGGCCAAGCGTATGCTCGCAGCCATCGACGCCAACTGTGGTGGTGCGCTCATGAAAGCCCGCGTTGAACCCACTGGAGATAGCATTCGTGCGTCCCTGCTGGGTAAGCCCATGTACATCACGGTGATGGTATGGGAGTCACAAGACAAAGCCGGAAAAGATATATCCGGCAACTGGGTCAACGCAGTTGCCCCTATGCGGAAGGGGACAACACCTGCTCCAGCGCCTGCAACAAAGCAAAAACAACGAGCCTCCACGCCGACCCCTGATGATGACGATATGATTCCGTTCTGATCTACACCAAAGCCCAGCCACGGCTGGGCTGTCCTCTATAAAGGAATCAATATATGTGTGAACAACGAACCCCCGAATGGTTCGCCCAACGTCGTGGACGTATTACGGCGAGCAATGTGGGTGCATTGCTTGGGATGAATCCGCACAGAACAAAGACAGAGGCTATCCGTGCAATGATTCTGGACTGGCAGGGCTTGCCTTCAGAGTTTGAAGGGAACATTGCCACCAATTACGGAAACGCCAACGAAGGCAATGCGCGGTTCGCTTTCGAGTGTGATCACCCGCACCTTACCGTGGTGGACGCACCTTTTATTCCGTTTGAAGACTGGCTTGGGGCTTCTCCAGACGCTCTTGTCGAAGACGACGAAATACTGGAAATTAAGTGTCCTTTTGGTCTACGTAACGAAGAAAATCCGATGTTCAAAACCGTAGAGGAACAACCGCATTATTATGCACAAATGCAGATACAGATGTTTTGCGCCAAGCGCCCCATGTGCAACTTCCTGCAATGGAATCCGCGCACGTATCATGTCACGCAAGTACACCTTGACATGGGATGGATCAATGAATATCTACCGATCCTGCATCAAATATGGGAAGAGTTCGTCGCCATACGCGATCAACCGATAGATATGCCGGAATGCCCTGAATCATTGGCGTATGCAGCGGCGTTATTGAAAAAAGAAGAAGCAGACGCGGAGTTTGAAACAGCGAAAGCCGCGCTGGTAAAGTTGGCACGAGGCGACAAAGACAGGATAGGCATATACACCGTGTCCAAGGTTGAGAAGAAAGGCTCTGTAGCTTATGCCAAGCTCGTGAAAGACTTGCTTCCGAATGCTAATGTAGAGCCTTATCGTGGGAAGGCTAGTGAGTATTGGGTTATAAAGTAACTAATTATTGTAAAAAGGAGCAACAAAAAATGACACCAGAAAACATGACCATGGACGAGCTGATCGCGGAAGGGCGAGAGTCCGCCAATCCAATTTTGTTTGAGATTTGCAGGCGTTTATCTGGCACCCGCGCTGGGACCCCAGAAGCTGCACACAATGCGACTGTGAGTGGCCGCACGGTCCGCGCCATACAGGAAGATGGAGACATGATCCTGCTGAGCTTTACGGACGGCGGGTATTTCGTCATCGAGGCCGAAGCATTTAACGATGATGTCGATTTTTCGATGGGCCGCCAACTGCTGCGTAGTGAGCTTTACAGATATAACCTGATGACCCAAGCAGAAGCGCAGATCTACCGCGATGAGCAGGCAGCGCTCGAAGCGGAGCGCAAGGCGAAACGTCTGGAGTCGCTGCGGAAGGAACTGGCGGAGTTGGAAAAATAAGTGGAATTAAGACCCTACCAAAAAGAAGCTGTGGATGCTGGTGTTTCGTGGATAAAAAAAACAATAGACCCCGCTGTTATGGAGCTTGCAACCGGATCGGGCAAATCTTTAGTGCTTGCAGAAATATCACGTCAATTCTTTGAATTATCAAAAGGAAAGCATATATTAAATTTAGCTCCTGCGAAGGAACTCGTTGAACAAGATAGAGACAAATTTACAAAACTTGGATTTAAGTCGTCTGTATTCTGCGCCAGTATTTCAAAGTCTTTACGTTATCCAGTGGTTTTCGGGACTCCGGTTAGCGTGAACAATTCAATAGAACGATTTGGAGACAAGTTCGGATTAGTGATGATTGATGAATGCCATTCGATCACTCCAACAATAAAGAACATCATCGAAAAGATACGCGCAAAAAATAAGCGATTAAGGGTGCTTGGGCTTTCCGCCACCCCATACCGAACAGGCACAGGATATATCTACGGACACACTCCAGATGGAAAAGTCGTTGAAGAGACGATTGACCCGTATTTCCACACGCTAATTTATCAAATCCAAGCGCGGGAACTGATAGAAATGGGTTATTTGTCTCCCATTCATGCGGACCCGGCGCACGCAGAAGGATACGACACTTCTGGACTGGTTCTAAACAGAATGGGGAAGTACGACGCGCAAGACATAGAGCGTGCGTTTGAAGGACACGGTAGAAAGACTTCCGCCATCATCGCGGACGTTGTGGAGCACAGCATCCCGCGTCGTGGCGTGATTATCTATGCGTCCACCGTGGCGCACGCCTATGAGTGCATGGCGAGCCTTCCACCGCACTTGTCCGCCGTGGTTACTGGAGACACCAAGAAAGCGGATCGTGAACGTATCCTCCGCGAATTCCTGGCGCAAAAACTCAAATATCTAGTAAACGTGGCTGTCTACACAACAGGGTTCGACGCGCCGCATGTAGACGTGATCGCCATTCTTAGAGCAACTGAATCTCCGGGTCTACTGCAACAGATTATCGGGCGTGGATTGCGGTTGAGTCCTGGAAAGCAAGATTGCTTGCTACTCGACTACGCCGAAAATGTCAGCAGGCATTTCCCGGACGGAGATATATTTGCACCGGAAGTCAAGGCGCGACCGCCGTCGAGTGGAGAGCCGGTATCCATACTGTGCCCCCTGTGCGGCGGAGAAAACATGGTGTCCATGCGAAAGAATGAGGACGGATTCGAGCATGACGATTATGGATACTTCCTTGACTTGTCGGGTAATCGCATAGAAACTGAGTATGGTCATATGCCGAGTCATTACGGAAGGAGATGCACAAACGAACAGATCAACAGAGACGGCACCCATGAACGGTGCGCCCATAGATGGAGTCCAAAGATTTGCCCGGAGTGCGAACATGAAAACGACATTGCTGCGAGACGGTGTGAATCATGTCGCGCAGAGTTGGTGAACCCTAACGATAAGTTATTGATAGAATACAAGAAAATAAAGAAAAGTCCATCCGTTCCCACCAGCGACAAAGTGTTATCATGGCGTCCCCAGAAATGGGTGTCGAAAAAAGGGAACGAGTCTTTGCGGGTGGATTGGGTGACAGAATGCGCCAAGTTTTCGATATGGTATCAGGACAAAGCCAGCGCGTCACAAGCGCAACAAGCATGGGCGGATTTGAGTAGAGCCGTATATCGTGGTAGATTGGCACCTGACGTTGATACCTTCATGAATCACATTGAAAAAGCTAATATGCCATCCACCATTTCCGCTTATCGTCCACAAGGCACGGAGTTTTGGCGTGTAAAGGCGTATAATGAACCGTTATTTGAGGAGCCTCAACCGTGAAAATGCACCAAGAAATACCCGTCTACGGAGACCAAAGCTGGCGCGGGAACTGCCCTACCGAAACCGCTGAACAGGTGACTTTTTTCCAGTGGATACGAATGCAATATCCGCATAGTTATGGGTTGATTGCCATTCATCCGCGAAACGAAGGGAAACGGCACTACTCGCAGACGATCATGCAAAAAGCGGAAGGCATGACAACCGGAGCACCGGACATTATCGTTCCGGGAAACCCTACGTTCCTGTGCGAACTGAAACGCCGGGACCACACAAAATCAGCATGGCAAGACGGCCAGCAAGAATATCTGCTGGCCGCAAAAGAAGCTGGTTGTATAGTGGGTGTGGCGCTTGGGTGGGAGGCGGCTAGAGGGTTCTTTTTGGATTATGTACAGGACCACGCTTAGCCTTTTCCAACTCCTTGATAGCCCAATCCAAAGCCTTGCCGATCTCCACAGGGTCCGGCATGGGGATTTTCTGCTGGTCATCCGTCCCCCGACGCCAGGCTTGGAATTGCTTTAGGGTGGTGAGGTGGTCTCCTGGCTTGGGGGTCATGTGCACTCCTTCTTATCTTTCACCCGCTCACGAATGCGCCCTTCGATAGATGCTTGAAGCGCATCGTTATCTCCAGCCACCCCGCAATTCCAGCCGAATTTTGCGCCTGCAATCCAAATACTATCGGAGAGCATGTCAATCTTGCGCTCGGCTTCTCTGCGCTGTAGGAGTTCTTGGGCCATTTCCTGCGCCACGGCTCCCCATGTCAGGCTCGGAGATTTTGGATCGGCTATCCTTTTTAGTATGTCATCGCTAATCATCTCCCACCTTCCTTATCTTAATTTCCTTCATAAGCCTTTTACGCGCCCTGAGTGTTTCCGATTCTGTCAGATACCCACGAATAGAGAGCAATGATATTGCGTCGGCACTTCTCTGGATAATGTCCAGAGGTGTTTTACCGACATATTCAACGTGACCCTTCTCGAACTGCACAGATAGATCGTCGGCGAGCGCTCCTAATATTATTTGCATCTCACACCTCCGGCATCTTGATGGGGCCAATGAATTGGCCTTTCCAGCACTCTTGCGATATGCCGCCAACGCATCCAATCCTTGATATGATGAGAATTGGATCATGGGTTATATAGTGCTCATCTTCAAACACTTGCACAGGTTCATCAAAATCATCCGCGCCTATTTTCTTCCACCAGTACGCACCTGTTTCTTTAACTTCCTCGGCACTCAACACCTTGGGCGGCGCTTTCAGTGC
>JAKAXF010000053.1 GCA_021816645.1 Microcaldota archaeon
TCCGATCTCGCTCTACATAACCTCCTGGACACCCAGCACTATACAATCTGAGCTTATGGGCTTCCTGCAGAATTACATATCCGTGCAGACTGGCTATCCTGCGCCAGACATAACAATCGTCTCGTATCTCATAACGGACATAGGCTTCAACGAGAACTTCAGCTCGCAGGCGATGACTGCTATCCAGGACTACGTCGACTCCATGGTCCCCGGGATGCTCCAGGCCAGCAACCTCGCACTTGTCAATACTACCACGGGAGCTATAATGGCCGGGGCTATGGCAGGAGATTTCTATGATTTCTACATGGATGCGCCAGCCCCACCAGTGATAACTTCAGAAGGAATATTGAATCCTGTCACAGGGATAACGTACAGCGATCTTGCGCTGGCGGGATTCCCAGCCGGCTCATACATCTCAGGTGCCTCCATTGTCGTACCAGGGAACATACAGTTCTACGGCTTCACAGCATCCGGAGTCCCGATCATGGGAGCAGGATGGAATCCTTTCGCATCCCTGTCATCAGCTGGAAAGGCAGTCGAGAACTTCTTCCACAGCGCAGGAACCTCGATTGTGAATGCAGTCAAAGGAGTAGGTAGTCTTGTCCATAATGGCATTGCGTCTGTCATAAAACCTATACAAACTTTCAATGGCGGTGGATTCATCGGGGCTTTCCGCAACTTCAGCAAAAATGTCGGAACAGCTGTGACCCATGCATTCCCCGTCCTTGGTGGAGCAATTGGCAACGTTTTCCACAGCATAGGAGGAACCATCAGCAAGGTTGCATCAGGAATATCCAGCGGTCTGGCATCAGTGAAAAACGGAGTCGTTGGCGCAGTTCTTACGGGAGTGAATGACGTCAGGAACACCATCTATCACATTGGTTCTACGATCTCAAAAGTTCCCAGCACAATAGCGAACGGACTCAAGACCACCGGAGACGTGATATGGAATACCCTCGGCAAGCTGAAGAGCGATGCGGGTGCGGTCATAAGCCCGCTGTTCACAGGAGTCAAGAACCTCGGGGGAGCGATTTCCAAGGACGTAACCGGAGCGGCGACGAGCATTGCGCATGCAGTATCTAACGGCCTCAGCGATGCAAGGAACGTTCTGGATTCCGTGGGAACGCACATCGTGCAGGGACTATCAGGAGCATGGAACGCAACGAAGAACGCATTCGGCAGCATGGGCCAGTCAATAGCGACTGGAGCAGGCAATCTGGCGGCAGACTTCGTTAACGGAGCAGCCAACGCGGTACACTTCATCTTCGGGATGTCATCCAGCCTCGGCAAAGTGCTTCTCTACGTGGCGATAGGCGCAGGGATCATAGTCGTGGTCCTCCTGGTGATGTTCTTCACCGGGCACATCGGGAAATCAAAGAAGGGAAAGGGAAGAAGCAGCAAGAGGGTGAAGACGTGAAGACAAGGGTCAGGGCGCACGAGAGGCAGAATCCCCACGGTGGCACAGAACACGTCCGGGAACACTACAGGGAGGTTCCCGGATCCCCCTCAGGCACCAGAAACGAGGTGAACTTCGAAGACGAGGACCAGAAAGAAGAAGAGGACATAGAGTTCGAGGCCAAGGTGGAGGGGAAGATGGACCCTGACGGGAAGCCGAAGGACACGAAAGTCAAGGAAGTGACATTCAGGCCCAAAGACGGCGAGTGACATGGTGAAACATCTCTACAGGAACAGAGCCAAATACAGGGAGAAGAAGAAGTTCGAGAAGAGGTACGGCAAGAAGAAAGGGGACTACGTCTACGGCGCCACGGTGGGCAAAGTGCACAGGGAAAGAATGAGTAAGAGGCGGTAGAATTGGCCAAGCCTTCTTTTTCAAATATTCTTGTGTTTTTTTTCATATTTCTTTTTTTGCTGGCGGTAGAGGTAGTGATGGACATATTCCTGCTGCCCGCTGATGAGGTACTGGTACCGGGAGAGGTGATCATGGACGTCCTGATATTCACGGTGATGGCATTCACGGCGCTGTCCGGGGGAGCAGGCAAGAGCGTGAAGGTGAGGGAATGAGCAATTCGCTGTTCCTTCTGCTGATTTTCCTGCTTCTCCTGGCCATAGAGGGAGTGTTCAACACACTCGCGGGCCTGTGGTCAGTATTCTGGGTTCCCCTTGAAATAATCTTTGACATCATCTTCTTCCTGTTCATCGCTTTCGTGATTCTTGCCCAGGGCAAGGGCAGTTCCAGGACGGTGAGAGAGTGATCTTCAGAAAGAAGGAGGAACCCGAGCCAGTAATAGGGACAGAGCTTACAGGGAGGTATGAGATCACATTCTCCGGCAAGCAGACAGAGCCGTTCTTCGGTAAGATCGAGAGGATCACGAACAGGACAATCGAAACTGAGGGCGAGAAGCACGAGATCAACGTATTTCGTTTCATGAGCAAAAGGGTCGGAGACGAGGCCTTCTGGTACTCGATAGACCAGGATATCTCCGTGGAGGGGGAAACCATAACGATGAAAGACACGATCCTCGGATCAAAGAGGATCACCAGGTGGGCTGCCGTCGTGATGGTGCTGATAGACGCTCTGTTCATGTATGTGATGTACAGCTTCGCATCGGCGGGATTCGTCTTGCAGTATTCCCCGATGGCAACTCTTGAGATGTACGGGATAGTCGGGGCTGTCTTCATGGGAACGGTCGCGTTCGTGATCTACTGGTGGTATTCATCGCAGGTCACCGTATTCAGTGTGGACCTCCGCCCCCTCGTCCCCGACTATTCTCCCGGATTGGTACCGGTGTACATGACAAATTCATCTAGGAACCCTCCTGAGCAGTATCTCCTGAAGCTGGCCTCGCTCTCGCCGTCAGTGCTGGCGAAGCTTGACGAATCGGTCAAGGCCCTGTCCGTAGAACTTGCTACCGCAGTTGCAAGATACGCCAAGGAGACAGGGCAACTGGTCACAGTCCTTAAGGAGGCCGCAACCGCTCACATCCAGAATGTAAAGGACGTCAAGGTGATAACACGGGAAACATCCCCCAAGGTGGTGACGTCCTATCTGCCCGTCATAATATCGATTGTGGTGGTTGCAGTAGGCTTCGTAGTAATGTACCTGGTCTACGGGTGATCTGATGATATCGAAAAGGGCGAGGAAAGGGAGGAGGATGAAGAAACTTCTGTCAGTCGTGGTCTTCCTGATTTTAGTTCTTACCGTCTTCTCTTCCTTCAACTTCGTTGCTCAGCCGGCCTCGGCATCTCCAGCCAACCTGGCATATTCCGATACATCCTATGAGAATGCATCGGTCTCGTTCACAAACAGGTCTACGGCTATCACGAATCCGTCTGCCAATACAGTAGCGATAACAGGGACAAGCTCATCTTTAAGCGAAAACATCAGTTTTAGCGGTGCCACATGGACTACAACGATAGCATACTACAACTTCTCTCTGTCTTCCACTGTATTCTCCGGAGAGTCCGTGAGTATATCTATATGGATTCAACCCGGCGAGGGTGTCGTAAAGTTAAGCGACCAGTACTCGTTAGGCACAGTAAAAGCTAACTTCATAGTGGGAGGAAACACACAATCATTTTCCTACACTTATAACGAACTTGGTTACTATGCCGATTTCGCTGCTTCCTCGACCCTTTCCCTATCAGGAACTTTGACTCAAATATCGATTGTCGCAACTCCAGACCCGGGATATGACTGGACAACAACTTATCCTCCGGGGCCGCTATATTCAGAGTCAACCGTCACGACTTCTGGTACTACGAATACTGAATTTTCACAATCCACCCCCATTACAATATTGAGTTATTATGCTTATTCTGGTTCAGTCTCCTCATCCTTTTCCTCTCAGGTTCCTTCCAGTGTTGCATCATTTGAAATCTACTGGTCTGCACAGGAACCTTCAACTGCAACCTATGATGGAACTCAGTACACATCTTCTCCGATAACTGGAGCGATAGGAACATACAGCATTTCGTTCTTATCCCAGAATTCTGAGCTTGCAGTTTCTTCCTATACCGCTACATATAACATCTCCGCCACATACTATGTCTATACCTCGGAAACCCAGACGAAATCTACTGCCACATCATACTCAATTCTCGAGTCGACTGATGGTACATATTTCAATGCGTCATTTTCATTTTCACTTTCATTCTCCTCGTCCAGCCTTTACGTTTCTTCCTCATATCCGATCTCGTGGGGAGTGAATGTATCCCACCTCCTCAATGAATATTACACGGCCCCGTACAACTCAATTTCCTTCGCGGCAAATCCATCGGACTATTCTCATGCCACCTACGGGAGCGATTCTACGGATTTCTTCGATTTCATATTCTATTACAATTCGACGTCCTCTTCCGCAGATTCTGTGACATTTACAGTTCAGACATCTGAGCTGGTGAATTACTATCCCGGAGCGAGTTATTATTCCATGCACTACTCGGGACATGGATCCACGGAGACCCTTGTGGTAAATGCAACAAATCACTTCAATAATGAGACGCTCCAAATCTCGAACATCAACTGGGGTGATGGTTCCCCCACACAATCTTCCCCCGTGGAAACGCCGGTGGACAGA
Organism: Microcaldota archaeon; assembly: GCA_021816645.1. The sequence goes on from JAKAXF010000053.1 coordinate 4,539, forward strand.
AATTATTACAATTTCTCATTCTCTCACCAGTACTCCGCCACCGGCACCTATACGGTGACCTTCCTCATTGTGAATGCGGTAGGAAATCAGGCATCGCTATCATCCTCAGGCAACCGAACCATCTCCGTCACCATATCCGTGTCTTTCACCTCCAATGCCCTCCCGGTTCACACGAACACCCGCATTTATTTCAACTATTCCCAGGTGAATGTAAACGTCCAGACGGTGAAGCTCTATGTGGACAATATCCTGGCGCAGACCAATAACACAACC
>JAKAXF010000054.1 GCA_021816645.1 Microcaldota archaeon
AGCCTATACGCCCTGATTACAATTACTATAATATACAACGTTTCAAAAGGAATAGCTGGCTGGGATTATTTTCAGATCCTCGCCCTGTCATCTACAATAACCATATTTATGAACCTAATCTATACACTTGTAAATCCGTGGTCATTGGTGCAGGAGATGCGGCATGGGAACTTGGATACATGGCTTATGCGTCCGTATGGTATAGTAACTATACTGCTTTCTACTTTCGGTTCCTTTACCTCGCTAGCTGGAGTAATAAGCGGTGTAGCTATATTCATATACGCGCTGTACCATGTAAGCTTTTCAGTGATGTCCCTGTTTGCCTTCCTGCTCCTATTCTCGCTAGGATCGGTTGCGATGGTGTTGTTCATTGTAATGCTTTCAATACTTTCGTACCACCTTTTCAGGAGCGCAAACTTTACGAGTAAACTGCTCGGCGTGCTTTCTTCTGCAGGCAGTTACCCTCTGGTCATCTACGGACCCATACTTGCAATGGTTTTCACTGTGGCCTTGCCGATAGGAATTGCATCTTACTACCCCACAGAAACTCTTTTTGGAAGGATAAATCCATCCCTATACCTGGCCATAATATTTCTAGAGGTAGTCGTTACCATGGTAAGCTACAAGGCGATAAACGTTATGATGAGGCATTACACGAGCGGAGGTGGGTAGCTGCTATTCTCTCCTACCTTAAATACTGATAGAGAAACGAGGAGTGAAAAGTATGCAGGGAGGGAGATTTGAACTCCCGAACCCGCTAAGGGAATGAGCCCTGAACCCATCGCATTTGACCAGGCTTTGCTATCCCTGCATTATTCGCTTGGATTAAGAACAGATACTTAAGAAGTTAGGAGGGGAAAGCTTTTTAATATTAAATGAGTATGCAGAATGTGTTACTATGCGTTACGCGAGAGAACACATCAGAAGGTACTGGGCTTTCTCATACAGGCGCGCCCTCGGCATTTCCATGCTCACCTTCGCAATAGCGCTCGCGATCGGAATGACTTTTACGGCCGTGCTATCGTCGTTTCTCTACGTAAATATAGCCGCCGAGTTCGCCTTCTGGCTGCTGCTGATAGTTATAACCACGATCGTCTTAGTTTCCAGCCTCATAAGCGCGCACATCTCAACTGTCAGGTATATGAACGAGTACGAGCACAAAATGCATAGCAAATACACGGGCGCTTGGATCGTGGTTCTCGCCATAGGCGCAATAGCCTTCTTCCTTCCGGTGCTTTTCTTCAACAACTACATAGAGCCGTTGGTATTCCTTTTCAGCTTCGGCGGAGTCCTTTGGGTATTCTACCTATCGGTGTTGCTCATATTCAGGCATACGTACCACGAGATCGCCTTCAGCGCCCTCGCGCTCTGGGTTATATTCGCGGTCGGAATGTTCGCTCTCTACTCGAGCAACAACCTGTACGCCGTGGGCATACAGCAGTCTGTCAATATCGCACGCTTCAGCCTCTTCCTGTCCATGATATCGCTTATTACAATATTCGGCGTAACCGGAATGGCGCTTGTATTCAATTCGTCGAACGCGTTCGTCAGCGAGATAAAGTATCTGATGAATGCGATGGAGAGCGAGACCAAGCCACGTACCACGACACACAGGCGAGCACGCGCAAAGAGACACTGACACCCACTCTATATCAAAACTCTCTTTCCCGAATAGGTAAATAAACGTTCAATTTGCTAAAGTATATATTTATTTCCTTTTACAAATAATAGAGATTTGAGACTAACTGCAAAGTTAGGCATGCGACTCTTTTATGGGATCCGCTCTCCGGTGAGCTGTTGGATTATGACTTTGATCTTGTAGCCAAGCACGAGCTGCTTGATGAGAAGACGACCAAGGAGGTGGCCAAGAAGCTACAGACTCCCATCGGAAAATTCCCGAAAATACTAAAGAGCGACCCACAGATCGTAAAGCTGAATCCAAAACTGGGCCAGCTTGTTGCGATACACAGGAACGACCTAACAGGAAAGTACGTATACTACCGCGTGGTAGTGGAGAGTGCATAATCTGTCTCTCATTCCTAGTGATATGATGAGCGATAACCACGACCTGCTTGCATCCTATCTCAGTACGAACTCGGTAGTCCAGCACCAGCTGGAGAGCTACAACCGGTTCGTGAGCTTGAGCATACCGAAGATCGTGGAGAGCAACGGGATTATAGAGCCCGACGTGGCTAATTTTGCAATAAAGCTTGGAAACGTTAGGCTCGAGCAGCCAAAGGTGATAGAGGCCGACAGCTCCATAAGGAGCATAATGCCTATAGAAGCCCTATCGAGGAACCTGACCTATTCCGCTGCAATGTATATAACCTACACGCCAATGATAAGCGACATAGAGAAGGTAGACAGCGCCGGCGAGATATTCATAGGCGAACTGCCGGTCATGGTGAAGAGCGACCTCTGCTACCTGAAGAACATGGGTAGGGAGCAGCTTATACGCAACGGAGAGGATCCAGACGATCCCGGAGGCTATTTCATAATAAGGGGGACGGAGCGCGTTCTGGTCGGAATAGAGGACCTGGCCCCTAACAGGGTCATAAGCTCAAAGGACGGCAATAACGTAGTATCAAAGATATTCTCAACAACGCTGAACTTCAAGAGCAGGTGCAGCGTGGAGAGGGACGAGTACGGAATATTCACGGTTTCGTTCCCCACCGTCACAAAGGGCGTCGACTTCATAATGGTGCTAAGGGCGCTCGGCCTTTCGATCAACGAGATGCTGGAGAGCACCGAGAATGAAGACGTAAGGAACGACATAATGGTAAATATAGAGATGAGCAAGTCCAAGGACATGGGGCCGAGCACGGCGCTAGAGGAGCTCGGCAGGCTGTCTGCGCCGAACCAGTCCAAGGCGTACCAGGAGAAGAGGGCCGAAATGCAGCTCGACACCTACATACTGCCACACATAGGCACGGACGCGAAGGACAGGAAGTCCAAGGGCTACTACCTGCTCAGGATGGCGGAAAGGGACTCGCTTGTCGCGTACGGCTACACGAGGCAGGACGACAAGGACCACTACGCCAACAAGCGCGTTAGGTTCGCAGGAGACCTGCTCGAGGACCTTTTCAACGAATCTTTCAAGTCATTCATCAAGGACGTCAAGTACCACGTAGAAAGAATAGCAGCAAGGGGAAGGAAGCTGTCGGTCAGGACGAGCATAAACCCCGACGCGCTTACCGAGAAGCTCCTTTACTCTATGGGAACGGGAGCGTGGCCCGGAGGATACACGGGGGTATCGCAGGTTCTTGACAGGGCCAACATGATCAGCACGCTTGCGCACCTGCGCAGGATAAAGTCGCCTCTGGCTAAGAAGCACGCGCACTTCAAGGCGAGGGACATCCACGGAACGCACATAGGAAAGATATGCCCGAGCGAGACTCCTGAAGGCGGTGAGGTCGGGCTGACCAGATACCTGTCGATGACAGCGAGGGTCTCGTACGGAGCAGAGGAGGAACAGCTCAAGGGGAAGCTCAAGGAGCTAAAGCTTTTATAGAGTGTTTGCATTGACCGAAGATAAGAAGGAGAACTGCCGCGTCTATCTCAACGGCAAGGAGCTTACAAGGGTAGCGGACGGCGCAGCGTTTGCAGAAGAAATCAGGAAGAACAGGAGACAGGGAGTTTTATCGGGAGAGGTCAACGTCTCGTTCCTGAAGAAGCTCAACGAGGTGCACATAAACACCGACAAGGGCAGGGTGAGAGTACCATACATAATAGTCGAGAATGGAGTCAGCAAGTTTACGCCGGAGCTTCGGTCCAAGGTGGCGAACAAGGAGGTAGATTTCAACTACCTGCTCAGGCGCGGCATAATAGAATACCTTGACGCCGAGGAGGAGGAGAATATACTTGCTGCTGTTGAGGAGAAGGACATAGGTCCGGAAACGACGCACATGCTTGTCGACCCCGCTTCCGTGCTAGGAATAACGATGGGGGTCAACGTATATCCGGAGCACAACCAGATGGGACGACACTCTATCAGCTCCAACTTCATGAAGCAGAGCCAGGGGCTCTACGCTTTCAATTTCGGCAACAGGTACGACGCTCGCGCGTTCCTGCTTTACTATCCGCAAACCCCGCTCGTCACGAGCGTGGCGTTCAGGACGCTTAATCTGAAGACGCACCCGAACGGCCAGAACTTCGTGGTGGCTCTGGCGACGTACTACGGCAACAACATGAAGGACGCCGTGATACTTAACAAGGCCGCAGTAGACCGCGGACTGGGCAGGAGCATATTCTACCGGACCTATTCTGACGAAGAGCGCAGATATCCGGGCGGCCAGAAGGACAAGATAAGGATACCGCAGCCATCCACCGAAGGCTTCCTCGGCGAGCACGCCTACTCGAAGCTCGGAGACGACGGAATAATAGAGAAGGAGACGCTCGTGGAGGAGGGCGACGTTCTGATAGGCAAAACATCTCCGCCAAGGTTCCTGGAGGAGCAGACCACTTTCGGAATAAGCGAGGAGAAGACCAGGGACAATTCGGTAACGCTCAGGATGGGAGAGGATGGAGTCATAGACAACGTTCTGATAAGCGAGACGTCTGGCGCTACAAAGATAGTCAAGGTTAGGGTGAGGCACATAGCCATACCGGAGCTCGGAGACAAGTTTGCGAGCAGGCACGGACAGAAGGGTGTTGTCGGGCTCATAGTCAACCAGGAGGACATGCCGTTCACGAAGGACGGGATAGTTCCCGACCTGCTGCTGAACCCGCACAGCCTTCCGAGCAGAATGACC
>JAKAXF010000055.1 GCA_021816645.1 Microcaldota archaeon
TATCTTCTGTCATGAAAAATTGGAGGTAGTAAAGAAGGGTTTCGAAGAGATGCTTCCATTGATAAACAGATTTCCGGTAATAAATGTCTTCCAACCGCATACGGATGGTCAAGAAATATTGAGATATAAAGACGCGTGGGATATAGGATATTACATGAAGGCCAGGAAGTTTCTAGAGGATATGTTCTCTGGAACGAACATGAGACCGCGTCCGTGGGAGAACTACAGGGCTTTATGGTATCTTACTTTTGGCAAAGAGAAGCTAAACGGTACTAGGACGCCTTAGTATAGTGGATAGCTTATCATCGCTGTCAAACTGGAATGGGGGTGTAGAGATTGTCGACTACTTTCTTACATATGTGGATAAAAACCCCTACGATCTGTTCGGTGTCGCACAACATGTTTCACCTGAAGTTATATTTGGGAGGTAGAGGTATCGGCAGTAACTCCCGTGTATTAGGATAGGATATACGCACAGTGCTGATGATGACTGTAGGAAAATCGCTGAGATAGCGATAGAGGGAATGTTGCTAAGGGAGTGAAGGCCGGTTCTGACAAGTATGGACTTGGCGGGATTTGAACCCGCAACCTCCTGCATGCCATGCAGACGCGCTACCGTTGCGCTACAAGCCCGCGAGTACGAACACAATTCATTATGCTACCTTAACGTACGCACAGTTTTGTGACGGTATGTTTATGACGGTGAGATTTAATACCCTTTCCTGCTCCATCGAAAGGTTGTTATAGGCGTTACCCCAGCCGCCGTCAAGCGTCGTGTTCGTGTACGCCGCAAAATAGCCGCCGCATATCTTCAGTGTCTTGTTTGTCACGTTGCCGGTAGGGGTTATTACCCAGCGCACCGATAGCGTTTTGTTTGGATTGCCTGGTTGATATGTATGCGGCGCTCCTATCTGCCCTACGTAATAGTACCATGGCCCATTGCTCTGATCTAGCAGCGCGCCGCTCTGATTTTGCAGTTCCACACCGAAATAGTGAATGTTTATGACTTTGGAGCTGAGATAGTATACGGATGCCGGATCTTTGGGATCCCAGTCAAAAGTGCCGAGGAACGTAACATTCAGTAGTGTGTGTTGTCCGGGTGATGCTGATGTCCTGTTTGCCTCGACGTACACAGAGCTCACATTATTAATAGTCTTGAACGATTCGAGCTTTCCAGTAGTAGTGTTTTTGTAACCGCTGCCGGTGAGGTTGAAATAATTGAATGTCCCGCTACTGGTATTTGTAGTAACAGAGGTGTTGTGAGCTGCGGGACACGAAATATACCCGGCACACGGAGTCAAGGCTGTAGCGGTAGACACCCACGTGCATCCCACCGGTATCATTGGCAGAGAACAGGCGACTGACCTGCTGCTAAAAATTGAATAGGAAACGAACGACACAATCACAAGTATGAACAGGGGGAACAGTAACGTTCCGCGCAACGTTGCCCCTCTTTTTTTAAAGCCTTTTATGTAACCATCCCCGTATCCCGATTGTATAGTCAGGAGCTTTATACTGGAGATAGAAACAGTATGTTGCCTCCCCTGAGCAGTATGGTGCCGAGCTTCGTCTTTAGTTCGCTTCCTTCGAGCTCTTCGGCGTTGTCTATTACCACGTTCATGTGGACGTCGAATGAGACCATCTGCCCGCGTATGTCTGTGTTGTTCTTCAACCTCACCAGTACCTTCTGGCCAACCATTTTATTCAACAAATCAAACGGTCTTTCCTGCGGCATTTATACACCAAACAATAAATAGAGTGAAACATATATCTTTATTCCCTCGCTTTGTCGCTGTTCTTTATCTTCTTTAGATCCTCTTTCTTGACCGCGAGTTTCACGAATCCGGTTCCCACAGGCACCTGCTTGCCTATCAGTATGTTCTCCGCGACTCCGCGCAGCTCGTCCTTCTCGCTGAATATCGCGGCGTTCACGAAGTGCTTGACGGTTTCCTCGAACGCCGCCCTCGCGAAGACGGATTCCTTAAGGCCCGCTACGCCGTGCCTTCCGACGCCCTTCACCGTACCGTAGAAGCACATCGCGTCAGCGATGAGCGAAAGATGCCTGAAGCTTGTGTTGAAGCCCTCGGCTATTATAGTAGAGTAGAGGTCCCTCGCTATTACGTTCCTCGCCGCCTCTACACCGTAAGCGTCCATTATTTCAGCTATGTTGTTGCTGAACACCCTCTCCTTGTCCACTCCTTCTATCTCCAGCACGTCCTTTATGTTGCTTCCGACAGTCGTTATGTAGAAAGAGCCGTCTTCCGACTGCTCCACTATCGCTTTTGATATCCCAGGTATCCCGACCACGGACAGCGCCCTTATGTTCACGAACGATACCCTTGTAGACCTAAGGTCTTCTTTCTTCTTCACCTTTACCCTGAGCGTATCCCCGACAAGCTCCGTGTCGGTGCCGTAAGCCTCTATCTTGCTTATTACACTTCTGGCGTTTATCTCGTACAGCGACATCTTCTCCCTGTCGAGATCCAGCGTCATTGATCCGGACTTGAGGTTCTCGGTGAATCCCTTTATCAGGTCACTGACCTTCACCTCTTCTATCTTCTTCCTTATATCCCTGACCTTCTCGTAGTTCTTCTCGATGCTCTTTACAAGGTTGATGTGCATTATCGGCGACTTTGGCTTCTTCCTTGCATCTATTATTTCGAGTATCCTGGGAAGCCCCGTAGTGACTACGGCCGAAGATATTCCCGCAGAATGGAACACCCTCAGGAGCATCTGCGTAGACGGTTCGCCTATCGATTCTGCCGCGACAACGCCAACTGCTTCTCCCGGCTGTATGCTATACTCTTTCATGTGCTCATTCCTTCAAGTTTGCAATAAGCTCGTACATCGTATCCATGCCGTCTCCTCCGTATATTGTCTGAATCAGCGCACCGCTGGCGTCCCTCACCCTGAGGTTCGTATCTACGTAGAAATCCTGCATGGCGTTTAGGACCCGCCTGTACATGTATCCGCTCGTGGGCACTACGAGCTGCTTTGACACCGCCGAGTCCCTCGACCCCATGCCGTGCATGTAGTACTCTGGGAGCTTTAGTCCCTCTATGAAGCTTGAGAATACGAATCCATGGGCGTACGGGTCTCTCGACCCCTTCTTGAACAATGGCAGGACTCTGTTGTTGTAACCTCTAGACGGCCTCTTGCCTCTGACGTCCTGCTGACCGAGGAACAGGGTCGTCTGCACGAAGTTTATTATGTTTCCTCTCGCCCCCACCTTGGCCATAAGGTTTACGTGGTTGGATGTGGTAAGGGTTTTCTGCAGCATCTTGCTGGCTATGCCTCTCGTCTCTCTCAACGCCACACCTACAAGAAGCTCGAGAGTTTCACTTTTCGTGTTGCCGGGCAATGCCTCCAGCTTGCCGCTCTTGAAGTTGTTTATAAGTTCCTTCACCTTCGTCTTCGCTTCGTTAAGTATCCTGTCCTTCTCCCTGTCCACCGCTTCGGGGTTGTGGTAGTCTGACAGGCTTATCGTGAATCCTAAAGGATACGCTGCCGCGAGCGACATCTTCGATATCTTAAGCAGGAAATCTGTTGTGAATTTGGGACCATATTCCTTATATATCTTTACCAGCAGCGTGGATTTCTCGAAGGGCCCTATAAGGTCCCCACTTATTATACCCTTAATGAGCTCTCCGTTCTTTATAGTCACTGAACCTTCCGGGGTCTTTGCCTCGAGATTAAAATCTTTTGGCAGCAGCATCGAGAATATGGACTTTCCTGTGTACGTTCCATTCCTCCCCGCCTTCGGCATCTCAAATATTTCAGATCTTGAAAGTATTGATATCGTGTCATCCTTGTCGAAGTAGATATCCTCTCCTGTCAGGTAGTACAGCCCTACTAGTTCATCCTCTTCCATGGCTATTATAGGCATACCGTCTCTCGGCGATAGTATCTGCTTGCTGGGCGCCATCAGCAGTCGCGCCTCAGCCTGCGCTTCCAGTGACTGCGGGACGTGAAGGTTCATGTCGTCACCGTCGAAGTCGGCACCATATGGGGTAGTTACTGCAACATGGAGCCTGAGCACCTTTCCTGGCAGTACCTTTACCCTGTGGGCCATGATTGACATCCTGTGCAGCGTAGGCTGCCTGTTGAACAGCACTATGTCGCCATCCTGCAGCTGCCTGTCGATCACGTATCCTGGCGCTATCTCCCCGACAAGCTCCTGCCTGTTTACTTCGGTAACCCGCTTCCTGAGCCCTTCCTTCGTTATGACGTTGAGAACCATAGGATACTCTGTCCTGGACAGGCTCGCGCGCATGGCGTTTATGTTCCACTGGGTCACGTACGCCGGGACCGTAAGCACCTCGGCTATCTCCCTTGGTACTCCAACCTGGTCTATCGTAAGGTTGCTGTCAGGCACTATCACCGTTCTCGCTGAGAAGTTCACCCTCTTTCCGCTCAGGTTGTATCTGAGCCTTCCCTCCTTGCCCTTTAGCCTCTGCGCAAGAGTCTTGAGCGGTCTCGATGTCCTGTGCCTCGCTACAGGCACTCCGGGCGTCTCGTTGTTGAAGTAGGTAGTAACGTGATACTGAAGCAGTTCCCACAGGTCGTCTATTATTATCTGCGGAGTTCCGGCGTCTATGTCCTGCTCCAGCTTCTTGTTTATCCTCATTATCTCCACTAGCTTGTGGGTGAGATCGTCCTCGCTCCTCTCCCCGGTCTCCAGGGTTATCGAAGGTCTTACGTTTACGGGAGG
>JAKAXF010000005.1 GCA_021816645.1 Microcaldota archaeon
GCCAAATACTATCTTTGGTACCTCTCTAGTCTCTTGAGCTTTTAAGGCCTATCCAAGACGTGCAACAACCCTTAGACGATTATAAAATGCAAAAGCATTGCGTATTAATTATAAATCTGCTGATAAACTTCCAACAAGCGCGGTTTCTTAGGAAATCTTATAAAGGTAATATATTCTAGTGTCGGCATTCCAAATTACTGCTCCCATGGTTTTTTGATATTGTCGAGCTTAGCTTTCATTTCACGGCCCTGCACGTAGGCTTTGTGGTAGCTTCGGTATGTGTAATAGCCAACTATTATGCCGAGTACCAGCACACCAGCACCCATCCAAAGCCAGGGTCCGCCCAAGGTGAACATGAATATCCCGGCACCTATCATCAGTGCCACTATAAAAACCTCATATATTATCCCGACCCAAACCCCAGCAGATGTCATTTAATTCCACCTTTCTAATATGAACAACCTACGGAAGCATATATTTAAAAACTCTTTCTTAGTCTGCTGCATGCTGCTGCACACGGTTCGGAAGGCTGTGCGGCCTTAGTGGTTTGACCGCACCTAATGTGACAAAAGCAACCCCGGTAGGGTTAATGCCAAGATAAGCCCCAGTGCTAATTCAATGATTCCCCAAATAATTACTACTGCGATTGTCCGGAGGATAGTACTATCTCCGAGTCCAAATTTCTCAAAAAAGAAAGTGACGAATGCCGCTACTGCCTTCAGCATTAACCAAGAAAACCAAATGACTAGATAAATAAGCATAAGCCATATTAAGCCATGCACAAAAATTGAAAGAATTCCAATAATTACCGCTCCTATGATGAACTTTAAAATAATAGATTTTTCTTCTCTATTCATTAGCATTCACTCCATAGCCATTTGTCAAACCCTCAATCGTATAGCGAGCAATAATTATTTAAATATTAACTTCATATACCCAAAATGGTTGAATGGGGGTTATGAAAGAATACGGGCTTACCGACTATAAAGGCGGCAAGACGTACGAGGATTTCTTGGAACCCGGTGAAAAAGTAATGTTTATTTCGGACAAGGTTTCCTATGTTGCTTTTGCTTCTGCCAGTACCTCTTTGGGGGGAAACTCGCGAACTAGAGCTGAAGATCAATTGATAGTTACAAACCTGCGGCTGTTCGTGATGCAAAAAGAAAGGAAAGTATTGTTTGTCAAAACACCTGCACAGCCAATTTTTGAGATGGTCTACGACTATGATTACGCACAGAAAGTCATAGACTACGCTAAGGATGCCCTGGAGCGTGCTAATGCTGCGGGACTGGACAAAGGAAAAGCGCTCGCCGAGGAATCCCAGCACAGAACCAAAATATATAGCATCGAACTCTTAATGAGAGTAAAGCAGGAAAAATCAATCTTTGGCGCCGAGAGCCTAATATTTGGAGAGCTGGGTATATCTTTAGGAAGCAGGCTTGGTTCGGGGTTGCTCAAAGCTCTTGTCGGTCCATCAGGCAAAACGTCAGACACCTTCCCATTTGATGTAAAAAAACCACTAGTCGCAGTTTCGCCAGAAGCCCAGAAATATCCCAGCGACAAGAAATATCCAAATACCGGGCAATGCGTCGCATACTTAAACGAGAAAGCAAGCGAAATTTCAAAGAAAGTTGACGACTTAAAGGCGATGGCTCAGAAGCTTGAAAAACTGTAGCTGTTTGTGGTTTGTGGAGTTTTATGCGTGCAGTATGGACTATTGATAAATTTTTTAAACCTAAGCGGAAATGATATAGCGATATCATGCTAAATCCGCTCGCGGTTGTGCCATATAATTTCATACGGACAAAGTATAGCAAAAACGCGCTGCTCAAGCGTTTGATCTACTTGGATTATACAGATATGCGCGGCTTAATAAGAGCGGCGGAGGGCACGCGGAGCAATTGGATGCAAGTACTCAGAAAGAGCCCATATTCCTATAGATATCTGGTCAATTCACATCTGGACATACTAGGGTATTGGCATTTTGTGTCCCTGAAAGGACCCTACCTTAAAAAGGCAAAGAAAGGGTTACTTTTAGACAGTGAAATAAAAGCAAGTTCAATCTACTCACTCAACAAAAAAGGCCTTTATACAATCTATATAGTGGAAACGGTATTGTTGCCAAAATACAGGGATACGGATGCGATAATAATGCTCGACAATTCTTTTTTTGATGCGATTTATGATTTTGCCCTTGAGGGGGTGTATTTCTCAGAAGTTTTGGCAAACGCTTTCACTCCAGACGGAAAGAGAAGAGATATCGAGCGTGGAATGCATTTTATGGCAAAGCACGTTCTTCATGGAGATATGTATCACATGGATTTCACGGAATTCCTGCTAAAAAACGCCCCTGATAGAAAGGATGTGCTAAAGCTATATTCAAAACATTTAAAGCTTAAAACTAAAATCACACCAGCATCTAAATAGCATAATCTATTCTCAGCGCTCTTTAATCAGCCTAACTTTTCCTTCTGCAATATCGTACAGTGCGATGTATACTTTGGCCTCGTTTTCGCGCACCACATCGTCACCCATTATCTTTTTGGCTTCGGCCTCCGAGTTGTCTACGGCCGCGTTAGTAAGATCATTGCGGTTTTTCTTATTGCCCGATATGTTCCTGTAAATCTCTTTCACTACCTCGCCAAGATTGCCTCCTTCCTCTGCTTCACCATTGGAAAACAGTTTTTGCGCCGCTGTAACCGCGCCGCAGTGCGTATGCGGCATGACTAGTATATCCTTGACGCCCAGATGGCTAACCGCGTACTCTATCGACGCAAGTGCCTCTTTGCCCGCCATCCCTCCGGCGTTCCTGATTACAAAAAGCTCTCCCAGCCTTGCACCAAGGATTATCTCAGGAGCCACACGCGAATCCGAACAGGCAACCACAGCCAGCTTCGGATGCTGGGCGTCCTTCAAAGCTCTGAAATCCTTGTTTTCCGAGGCAAAGCTTTCATTCCTTCCGATAAACTCTTTTTCTATGTTCATTCAAACACCAAGCGTTCGATAAACAGCCACTGTGCTACCGCGGCGCAACTTCGTACTTCCTGAATTCTTTGTGCTTTTGTAAGAAAGCTTCCATGTAGCTGCACTCCGGCTTTATCTTCAGGCCTTTTCTCTTAGCCAGTTCAACAGCTTCAAGCGCGAGTCTCTCTGCTAAGCCCCGCCCCCTCTCTTCCGGAGGAGTGAAAGTATGGTATACGCTCAGAACTCCTCCTTCAAGCCTGTATAGTAGCACCGCCTCTCCGTGCTCTGTCTCTATGTAAAGCTTTCCAGCGGAGCTTTTTACTCCACGCATTATAGATTCACCAAATCTTAACACAGCGGCATAATCTAAAAACCGCTATGTACAAAATGTGCAAACCCAAGCCTTTTATGTCCTACCGCCCTCTATTATCTTGCTACGTTGAAAAAGCTTACCGCTTTAGGAGAGCAAGGTTCGTTCTGCGTAGCTGTTCAGTAGTCATGTATGTTGGTGATATAAATGGCGGAAAAGATAAGGTGCGCGCATATTCTGGTAGATAAGATGTCAACGGCACAGGAAGTGCTCGATAGGATAAACAAGGGAGAAAGCTTCGCGAAGCTCGCAGAGGAATACTCTATGGACGGCACAAGGAAACGCGGCGGTGACTTGGGCTACTTCGGAAGAGGCGTCATGGTGAAGGAATTTGAAGACGCAGCGTTCAGGCTGGAGAAGGGGCAGGTTTCCGGCCTTGTCAAAACACGGTTTGGATACCATATAATAAAGCGCCTTGAATAAACAACAGTAAACAACAATGTAATTATTTTTACCGGTTATAAGAAGCAAAAGTGGCGCGGGTGTTGTCATAAAGGAATCTAAAAAGGAACTTAAACGCATCAGAAAAGAATTCAGAAACTTAATATTCAACGGAGTATTTGCTCTACTCACTCTAATATTCGTACTTATTTTTTATAAGGACATACTGGTAACAACTTCCTTGGTAGGTTTGCTGGCCGTAGCATTCTTTGTCTACTACCGATCTCCTATCCTTGTTCCTGTATTCGTTTTCACCTGCTTTTTTGGGGGACTGGCCGAAATATTTGCCGTAAGCAGCGGAGCCTGGACGTACGAACTGTCTAACTTTTTTGGCATCCCAATTTGGCTTTTTATCGTATGGGGCAACGCCGGTTTGTTCATATACAGGTCTGCCGTGGAATTCGAGAGATTGGGTTTCCATAATTAGCAACAAAATTCATTTTTCAATTATCTCTTTAAGGAGTTGCTCGGGACTCTTTCTCGCATCATGCACTCTAACTCTATCTTTATCTATGAACGATGCGATCCTTGCAAAAGTGTTTAATACAAACGCGTATACCATCGAAGTAGCTACCTGAGTCTTGGTCGTACCGAATGGATTATCATCCCTGTTTCCTAGCCTTTCTGCTACGTGTACTACCGGCAGGCTGAGATACTCGATACGATCAAAATGCTCTTTTGAAGTTGCCCGCAGCAATTCCCTTGGCATAGGTGGAACCGAACCGTATGCGATGGCCCCGGGGTTATCTCTAAACTTTTTGTCTAGTTCCCCCCAGTTAAATCTGGGTGGATTCCTCAATAAGTATAAGAACGAGGCACCATGGGGTAGTTCGCCTTTGCCCCAGCTGAGTATGCTGCGGTCGTCAGTATCTATAACCGCACGCCCCTCCCGTATCGCAAATTTGCATAGCGTGCTTTTTCCGGCCCCCGGACTCCCCGTTACAAGTACGCGGCTTTCTTTTGTCTCCTCTGCCATAATAAAATTAATGTATTCCAAATATATACGCATTTTGCCATACGGGGCTCTCACTATGTCATATTTACGCCTTTTTATATGGTACGGCAGAAGCTCATTGCCCTTACGCTGCGCATTAAAAACCAATGGTTTCAATGGTCCGTATCGCAAGCAAAATCAGTTCGTGTTACCAAAAGGTATTAAATCCTTAGCAACGTTATAACTAGACTGATACTATATCCTATTACAGCAGAGGAAAATCGGTGTTAATCCATGAGCCAATTTGGAAAGCAGTTCAGTGCGAAGTCTAAGACGAAAGGCGCTGGCAACGGGAAGAAGAAGATAAAGTTTAGGGACAAAAGGAGAAGCGAGAGCGGCAACTATTTCTCTGCTACAAGAGTAGGCAAGGAGAACGAAATAAGGCCGAAGAGGACGAGGGGAGGGAGCATCTCGCAGAGGTCCGCAAAGATCGCGTTCGCAAACGTCCTTACTAAGGACGGCTACAAGAAAGTCCTCATAAAGTCGGTCGTTGAGTCAAAGGACAACAGGAACTTCGCGAGGCAGGGTATACTCACGAAAGGAGCCATAATCGACACCGAGCTCGGAAAGGCCGTCATAATAAACAGGCCAGGAAGGGACGGAACGGCAAACGCGAAGATCATAGCGTAGAGTGCGTGTTGATGTCTGAAAGAGTTTACGAATGTGACAGAAACGATTACGAGAGGCTAAAGAAGCTGCTCGAGTACGATCCGTATCTGGACAAAAGCATAAGCTCGGAGCAGCTGGAGACGATAAGGAACGACAAGTACGCCAACATAATATTTGCCAGGCAGAGCTACGTCCTCAAGGACGGTTCTTCATTGGGCATGGACGCGAAAAAGTACTACCTCTATCTGAAAGCCGGAGACGAATTCTTCAAGGATGCCGAAGAGAAGCTCAAAAAAGAGATAGCGAGCATAAAGAGGTCCGATTCCGAGACAGAGAAGAAAATAATCGCGATAATAAACGAAGAGGAGAACAAGGGCAACTACGGGATAGGTTTGATTCTGGGTGGTTGAATGAATCTGATAAGTTCAGACGATTTGTCTAAGGAGCAGATCACGGAAATATTCGAGATTGCCGACTCGATAAAGGAGGAGAAGGAGGAGCTTACCCTCAAGGAGCACGCCATCCAGGCGCTGCTGTTCGAAAAGACATCTACGCGAACGCGCGTTTCGTTCGAGGCGGCGATGGCCCAGCTTGGAGGCATGTCGGTTTACATAGACGCCCAGACCTCGCAGCTGAAGAGGGGGGAGAGCTTCGCCGACACCGCTAGGATGCTGAGCAGCTACTGCGACTTCATAGTCGCGAGGCTGTACAGCCACAAGAACATGCTCGAGCTCGCAAACAACTCCAGCGTACCAGTTATAAATGGTCTTACTGACCTGGAGCATCCTACACAGGCGCTTGTCGACGTGTATACTATCAGGTGGGCCAAAAAGAACCTCAAGAACCTCAAGCTGGTCTTTGTCGGAGACATAGCGGCGAATACTGCCAATTCTCTCATGCTTACGGCGGTCAAGCTCGGCATGGAGGTCGCGCTACTCGGCCCCAAGGGATACATGCCAGATAGCTTCTACTTCAACAAGTCGAGGGAGTACGGCAAGATAGACACATACAGTGATCCGGCGGAGGCGCTGGAAGACGCGGACGTGGTATACACGGACACTTTCGTCAGCATGGGGCAGGAAGCCGAAGCAGAGAAAAGAAGGAAAATGTTCGCGCCGTACCAGGTCAACACAAAGATGCTCGAGTTCGCAAAACCCGACGCTGTAGTCATGCACTGCCTTCCGGCACACAGGGGTGAAGAGATCACGTCAGAAGTGCTCGACGGGACGAAGAGCATAGTGTGGGAGCAGGCGAAGAACAAGATGCTGCTCGCCAAGGCGATTCTCCTTTTCGTATCAAAGAAATGATCACGGTCCGTAAATCCCGTCCGACAGCCGGATTAGGATACCTATAAATTCCTTATCAAGTAAGGATTAATCATGAATCTGTTTGCCAAAGTCACGCTCGGGATAGTAATTCTCGTGATCGTGGCAGCTGTCGCGTTTCTGGCTGTGCGCCACTTCTCTTCCTCTACTATAACCCCACAGCAAGCAGAGGCGTTCGTGGTCAGCGACCTAAAGCAGCAGGATCCGAGCGTCAATATAACCATAGTCAACGTCTCTCCATCCTCTCTTGAGAAGGGCAGCTGGAACGTTGTCGTTGGCCTGGTTTACAACGCGTCACGCGCGTGCCCCACGGTCCTGATAGAAGGCTACGATTATCCCGCGATGACTCTGCTCTCAAGCATATACAACCTATACACCAACGGGTGCAAGATATACGGAATATCATCGGCACCATCGTACGTGATAAGCCTTCCGCAGATCGCTATAGCCAGGGCAACAAACATGTCGACTCCCGCATCGTCCTACGTATACACGTTCGGATACAACAACACTTTCGTAAAGGCGAAGCACTTTTCTATTCTAAACTCGTCTGCGACTCCGTTCGGAGAGAACTTTACAGACGTATGGCTGGTCAACTATACCGCTACAAACGCAAACTACTCCGAATACGTTGTGCTTAGCTCCTACGGTAGTTCGCTGGGCGCGTACTCCGCTGCAAAGTAAAAAAATCCGCGCTTTTGCCAAATTTTTATTATAAAATAGTGTAATAAAGTATCTATCCATTTACCGCACTGCAGCAAAACGTATAATAGGTACAGAACTGCCGTATATTACCTCGTTTACATAAGGCTTTTAAACTTTCTTAGACTATCATCTTTCAGGCGATTAGATGAGCGACCTTGTCAGCGACGTCTTGGGACAGAAAAATGAGGAGTCGTACGGCTCTTCGGAAATAAAAATTGTTACAGTAGGATTCGGTGGTGCGGGATGCAATATAGTCAACAGGCTTGTAAAAGCCGGGGTGAAGGGCACCGATTTTGTTGCGGTAAACACCGACGCGCAGCACTTCAAGATAATAGATGACAGAATAAAGAAAGTGCTTATCGGAAAGACCATAACGAAGGGGCTTGGAGCGGGAGGCGACCCGAAGATAGGTGAGAAGGCCGCGGAAGTGGACAGGCAGTCACTCGAGGACGTATTTGCCGGAGCGCAACTCGTGTTCCTGTGCGCGGGAATGGGAGGAGGAACCGGAACAGGGTCCGCGCCGATAGCTGCGCAGATAGCGCGCGAACAGGGCGCGATAGTAATATCTATGGTCACGTATCCTTTCGACCTTGAAAGGGTTAGGAAGGTGAAGGCCGAAGAGGGAATACAGAACCTCAGGAAGTTCAGCAACAGCGTGATAATCCTTGACAACAACAGGCTCGTGAAGCTTGTGCCGAACCTACCGATGAACGACGCGTTCGCTCTTGCGGACGAGGTTGTAGCGAAGGCGATCGGCGGATTGGTATGGACCATAACGCAGCCCAGCCTGATAAACATAGACTTCGCAGACGTCAGGTCGATAATGGCCAACGGTGACGTAGGATTCATATCGGTGGGAATAGGCAAGGGCAACGACAAGGTCAACGTAGCATCAGAAGCGGTTCTCAAGAACAAGCTACTCGACGTAGACTACGAGGGTGCGACGGGAGCGCTGATCCATATATCTGGTGGCGCTTCGCTCACTATAGGAGACGCGATAAAAGCTGGAGAGATCATAACCGACAGAATGGACTCCAAGGCAAACATAAAGTGGGGAGCCAGGATAATACCGGGATATGACGAACAGCTCGAGATAGTA
Organism: Microcaldota archaeon; assembly: GCA_021816645.1. Next base: position 8,508 of record JAKAXF010000005.1, read on the forward strand.
GCCATAGTGACAGGAGTAAAGGGCTCGAGCATCATAGGAAAGATGGAAGAGAAGAAGCAATCGGTCTATGGCGACCTAGAGACCATTTAAGGGTGGGAACCGTGGCAGACGACGAATTCACCGCAAGAATCGCGGTGGTTGGGGCCGGAGGACAGGGCAGCAACCTTGTCAACAAGCTATTTTCCAAGGGCATAAAGAGCGCGACGACCATAGCAGTCAATACCGATGCGAAGCATCTGAACATGATAAACGCAGACAAGAAGCTGCTCATAGGCAAGGAGATAACGCACGGGCTGGGTGCAGGCGGGTATCCTGAGGTAGCGGCCAAAGCTGCTGACGCCAGCAGGAACGAGATAGCAGAAGCGATAAGCGGATACGACATGATCTTCCTGTGCGCAGGAATGGGCGGCGGAACCGGAACAGGATCTGCGCCCATAATAGCTCAGCTTGCGCGAGAGCAGGGTTCCCTTGTTGTGGCGTTCGTAACCTATCCCTTCTCCCTTGAAAGGATAAGGAAGCAGAAGGCCGACTGGGGGCTTCAGCAGCTCTACAAAAACGCAGACTCTACGATAGTGCTCGAGAACGACAGGCTATTGAGCTACGCTCCGAACCTGCAGATAGAGAAAGCTTTCGACATAATAGACAGCGTAGCCATGGGTGCTGTGAAAGGGATATCCGACACGGTAATGCTGCCCAGCCTGATAAACCTGGACTTTGCGGACGTCAGGTCAGTTCTCAGGGACGCGGGCACGTCGGTCATAAACATCGGCTACGGTGCCGGGACCGACAGGGTCGAGAAAGCCATAAAATCTACGGTCAGCCATCCGATGCTGGACGTTGACTACGAAGGCGCCAAGAGCGCTATGGTACACGTCGCGGGAGGCATGTCCCTAAGCATCGAGGAAGCTACAAGGGTGGGGTCCGGCGTAACTGAAGGGCTCGACGAGAAGGCGAACGTGATATTCGGCGCAAGGCTCGTCCCGGAGATGCGCGACGAGATACGCGTAATGTCAATAGTGACTGGCGTTACTCCGAGATTCGGGACGGCGAAGTATGCACCTATGCGTTCCACCGAGACCGGCCTCGACTTCCTGAAAGGCATAGAGAGCATCTGAATTTGTTTTATTTTTCATTACTTTTTTTCTCTTTCAAAATCGGCGTGAAATCAACAATAAATATATACCTTTGCTCTAAAATCTAACTGTTCATTCTAATTCAGAGGATACAATGAGTGACGAGATTGAGCACGTTATAATGAAAGAGATAAGGAGCGGGCGTTTCCTCCTTATAGACGGCGAGCCGTGCAGGGCGGTCGAGATAGACGTGAGCGCTCCCGGAAAGCACGGTTCCGCCAAGATGAGGATCACCGGAATAGGCGTATTCGACGGCAAGAAGAGGACGCTGCTGAAGCCTGCTGACGCTTACGTGGACGTACCCATAATCACCAAGAGGCGCGCGCAGGTAGTTTCGGTTACGGGGGAGAACGCGCAGCTTATGGACTCCGAGACGTACGAGGTGTTCGAGCTTCCTATACCGGAGGAGCTCAGGGGCAGCGTAACCGCCGGAATTAGCGTGGAGCTGATAGAGACAATGGGGAAGAAGACCATAACAAGGACAATAAACGAGTGAAGGTGTAGCAATGGACCTATCTATAGACTCTGATATTCAGAACAACGCCCTCAAGAGGAGGGAGATAAAGTTTACGGTTACGCAATATTCCGCTACCGTATCGAAAGCAGAGATGCTGACCGAGCTCTGCAAGAAGCTCAACGCATCCCCCGATTCCTCAATAATCGTGAACATAGGCCAGTCTTTCGGAGAGAGAAGGAGCACGGGGCTCATGCACGTCTATCCGAGCGTAGAAGCCATGGAGAAGACGGAGCCGAAGCACATACTGAAGAGGTCCGGGAAGCTGCGCGAGGAGAAGCCCAAGGAGCAGCCGGCTCAGGACGCGGGCGATGCGGGCAAGGAGCAGAAGGAAGCCAAGCCGAAAAAGCCCGATGCTGAAAAGAAGGAGCAGGGTCCCGTAGGCAAGGAAGAAGAGCAAAAGAAGTGATTGAAAGGGTGTTGACATGGCGGACGATAAAAAGGATAAGAAGGCGAAGAAGGAATTCAAGCAGTACAAACCCGGAAAGATGTGCCCCAAGTGCGGAGCCAGGATGGCAGACCACACAGATAGATACTCATGCGGCAGATGCGGCTACACGGAGTTCAAAACCAAGAAACCCGGTGCATGATTGGTTCGTAATAGGGCTGCGAGGAAGAGCTCAAAAAGGAAAAGGGAAAGGAAAACCCACGGCTGTCTCGCTCTTTACCTGTCGTATTTCTTCACGCTTGCCCTGATAGCCTCGTTCTTCATATTTGCAAACCTTTACAATTCTGGAGTACTCACAATAAACTACTTCGAGGCCGACAGCACCATCGCCCTGTCATTGCTGTTTCCGTCTGTCGTTTTTACCTACATGCTGACAAAACGAATGTCGCTACGCGAAATCTTCTCGTCGCTCGGTCTCAGCGCAGACAGGCTCGGTGTCCGCGCGGTCATAGTTGGGGTGTCGCTGTTCGCCGCGATTCTCCTCCTGCAGGTCACTTTCTCTATTTTCCAGAGCGTGACCAACATACCACTGCCGACCAACGTGGGCATGCTGCTGAATGGAATGCCGCTATACCTGCTAATATTTGCGGTAGTGGTAGCTCCTATAGACGAAGAGATACTCTTCAGGGGTTTCCTGGTTCCGCGCATCGGCATAATCCTTAGCGCGCTCGTATTCTCGCTATTCCACCTTAGCTACCTGTCGATATCAGAATTCCTGGCGGCGTTCATATTCGGCCTGATCGCAGGTTACGCGTTCAAAAGGACAAAGTCGCTATACGCCACGATAATCGGCCACGCGCTGGTGAACTTGCTTACGATACTTGTTCTGCTGCTGTGATGATATGCACCTCAAGGTTGTAGTCGTATCGCCCAAATATCAGATAAACGTAGGTTACATAGCGAGAGTATCTATGAACTTTGGTGTAGGGTCCCTGGAATTCGTCCAGCCACGCTGCAAAATACGTGGAGGCACGGCGATAAAGTACTCAAAAGCAGCGCACGGGCTTCTGGAGAGGGCGAAGCAGAGTAAAACACTAGAGGAAGCGATAAGCGGAACATTTTCAATAGCAACCACGGGCGTATGGCGCAAGGGCGGATCGGTGAAAGGAACCTACACCATCTCCGAAGCCCTGAAAAGCATAAAGCGCACAAGGCCAAGATCAATTTCAATCGTCCTAGGCCGCGACGACACCGGGATGAAGCCGGAAGAGATACAAGCGTGCAGCATGGCTCTTTTCATTCCTGCGAACCCGGACTATCCCGTGCTCAATATATCTCACGCTCTCGCAATACTGCTCCATTCTCTTCGCGACAACGAGATTTCAGCCACGTACAAGGAGCTCGACGCGCAGAACGCCACTCAATCGGACAAGGACGCCCTCTCCAGGCTGTTCAAACTATTCGTTTACCAGAGCCCCAGCGTAAAAGACAAAAGGGCCGTCTACGCTTCTTTCAAAAGCGTAGTGGACAAATCGGTTCCTACAAAGAAGGAGCTAAGATCTATAGCAGCTGCTCTATCTATAAGGAAAAACAAGAAATAGAAAATAGAAAACAAGACTACTTGGTGGGCTTCTTGGTCTTTATTATCTTTACCTTCGCCGGAGTTATGAGTATCTTTTCCTCGTCTATCTTGGCTATGTCTCCGTTGGTCTTGGATATGTAGTCCTTTAGCGTATCTACTATCTTCGTCAGTGTGTTGGGCCTCTTTGACATCTCGCTTATGTTGAGCAGTATTATGTTCTTCTTGCCCAGCTCGTCCTCTATCAGGGTCACGTCAGACTCGTCCTTGAGCGCTACGGGCTTTATGTAGAAATCCGCGGGTTCGTTCATTATGTCTACGTTCTCCATCTCCGCAGAGTTCATGTATTCCTCTATATCCAGCTCCTTCGAAACTCCAAGGGTCTTTCCTAATCTGTCAAAAACACCCATTTTTACACCATTCGCGACTTGTCGCCGTGTTATATATACCCAAGTAGTTTTTTAACTCTTTCGTTACGTCGTATATGTGGAAGTAAATAAGCGTAGCCGGTCAAAACGTCGACAGAACGCACGGGCAGCGTGCCGGTCAGCAACCTATTTAAGCCTTGCATAACAAGTTTTACCGGTATTCCCTCGTGAAGTGTGCAAAATGATAAAAATAAAACGCGTATATGAGGAATACGACGTTACAGACGGAACCCGAGTGCTTATTGACAGACTCTGGCCCAGGGGAGTCCGTCGCGCATCAGCGAAGGTAGACATATGGATGCGCGACGTAGCGCCAACCACGGAGCTGAGAAAGTGGTTCTCGCACGATCCCGAGAAGTGGACGGAGTTCGAGAAGAGATACCTCAAGGAGCTCTCCAACAGCGCGGCTCTAGATAAACTCGTTGCGCTGGCTAGGTCCAACAGCGTGATAACGCTGATATACGCGACACACGACGAGGAGCACAACAGCGCCGTAGTGCTCAAGAGGCTGCTCGAAAAGAAACTCGCCAAGGACGCGGCATCCTGATACTATTCTAATCACAAGTCCGGTGTTTTGCTGACAAAGATACTAATAGACACTAGCTCGATAGTCTACGGCTTCGAGTACAGGAAAAACGTTTTCGATACGGTATCGGAGACGTTTCCGGGCGCGGGCGTGTATGTTTCGAAAGGTATAATAAAGGAGCTGGATAAGTTATCAGCGAACAAGGGCGCGAAAGGTGCCGCGGCGAGGCTGTCCCGGCTTGCTCTGGCGGATAACGCCTCGAAAAGGCTAAGGATCGAGAGCAGCACAAAAAGCGGAGACTCCTGGATCATCGGGTCTGCGAAAAAATCCGATACCATCGTAATAACCAACGACACCGCGCTTGCAAAAAGACTTAAATCTTTAAATGTAAAAGTGTTTAAGCTTGCCAAGGACGGCAGGCTAAGATAGCGCGTTTATCAAAAGAGGTGCAAAGATGTACAAGATATATAGCGTAAAAGACATGTTCAAGATGCCCCCCGCTTCTTTCGGAGACGACCTGGAGAAGGTCGCGTTGGAAGAGCTGTCTAGGAGGTACGAGAGTACTGTAGACAAGGACATGGGCATACTGATAGCCGTGTTCAACGTCAGGAATGTAGGCGAAGGCATGATATATCCTAACGATCCCTCAACGCACCACGACGTCGAATTTGACGTGCTGGCATACGTACCGCAGGTCGAGGAGGTGGTCGCTGGGGAGGTATCGGAGCTCGCCGAGTTCGGAGCTTTTGTGAAGATAGGGCCGATAGACGGGCTGGTTCACGTATCTCAGATAACGAACGAGTTCCTGAACTTTGACAGGAAGATTCCGGCGTTCACCTCGAGGAGGAGCAATCTTTCCCTGAAGAAGGGGGACTTCGTGTACGCAAAGATATCTACGGTAAGCCTCAAGGGTACTATAAAAGATTCGAAGATAGCGCTCACAATGAGGCCAGAGGGCCTCGGTAAACTCGAGTGGGCCGATATCAAAACGGGACAGGCAAAGAGGCCGATAAGAAAGGGCGGCAGCGCCAGGCGCAAAGAAAGATGATACTATGGAAGAGAAAGTATGCAAAAATTGCAGGATAATAATAAGCAAGGGCGACAAGTGCCCGATATGCGGATCTACCGACCTGACCACAAAGTGGAGTGGCTACGTGATAGTGATAAACGTAGAGAAGTCCGAGGTTGCGAAGAAGCTGGATCTAAAGCTTAACGGCACGTTCGCGCTCAACATAAAATCCTGACGCCCGGTCTCTTCACTCCTTCTTCTCCCCGTCTTTTCCTTCTCCTTCGGATCCGCTTTTGGGCTTCGCCTTTTCTTCTGGGTTGATGAACTCTTCCCTGACGTACAGTTTCTTCACTCCTTTTAGGTAGTTGAAGACCGAGGCCACCAAGTTGGCTTTTCCTACAAAATAATCGGCATTCTTCTTGACATCGTCGTCGTAAAGCAGCTCGGCTTCTCCTCCTTTGAGCGAGACCTTGGACGGCTTAGCCCCGTACGTTCTCCCAAGGCTTTCAACTTTTTCAGCCTCGTCCTCTATCCGCTTGAGCACCTTGACTTCGTATATTATGTTCATGCCCGCCTCTGGATGGTTTTGGTCTACCACTACCCTGCCAGAGTTTACGCTCCTTACCGTGGACGGTATACCGTCTATGTCTATGCTCATTCCTGGCTCTGGATTTATGTTGTGCGCCCTGAATTCCGAAAGCGGCATGACCTTGACCAGCTCTTCACGCCTGTCACCGAACGCGTCCTTGGGCTCGAGCTTGAACTTTTTGGTCTCTCCGGGGCTCATGCTCCTGAGCTCTCTCTCCAGCCCCCGCACTACCCCATTGCTGCCTATCACGACCAGCGCAGGGCCGTACTCCCTGTTCTTGTCGTATATCCCAGCCTTTTCCGCCTGCTCCTTGTAAGTCGTGTAAAGGAGCGCGTTATCCGCTTCCCTCCACGCGCTGTACTCTATCTCTACAAAATCTCCATCATTGAAAGCCATGCCATCATCTATACTATTGAACGCCAAACCAGAACAAAAACAGAGCATCAAAGCTGAAGCTTTTATTCTTTAGCATGTCAAATAATCAAGAGATTATTTTGGTGCTAACTATAAAATACTATCGTTGGAATGACGTGTTTTGATGGACGGAGAAAAAAGGAAAAAAACAATAATGTTCATAGGCAGCATGATAGTCGCGCTGATGTTTGTTACATCCTATCTTGCTTTTGGGAACAACAGCAGCGGTGTCTCTACCACTACGTACACTACGACAATAAAAGCTAGCACGCTCGTGGTCAGCGGGGAAACCAACGTAACCATAGTGAACTACACCCCCAATTTCAGGATAACGCTGAGCAACGCTAGCCAGGCCAACCTCAACGAGCTGAACGTCACGCTATCGCATCTACTATCGAACGGTTCGATAACGAACATGGTGCCCGAAGGAAACAACAGCTACGCCTTATACGCTGGCTCCCTAGATACGTATAGGTTGTACGGCCTGCTTGGCTCGCGCCCGATAGGGAACTATCTCGCGTGGAACGTTACTGCTGATGTGACTCTTCCAAATTCCTTGATCCTGTACTACGGGCCCCACGCCCTGAACGTTTCGATCGGAAACCTGGTATTCCAGGCCCCGGCCGTAGGAGTAGACCCTATAGGTTCAAACGTCCTGGTAAACGTACTTGCGCAGGTGTATGCTGAAAGCAATACCTTCCCGGTCACCTACAACGTCTACAACAATCAGATAGTGGTAACTGTAAAGTGAGCGGCGTTGATGAAATATGGAAAAGGAAATAGCCGAACTTGTAAGGAAGTACGCGGTAAAGAACGCGGTAGACTACAACGGCAAGGCGGCTTTCGGAAGCGTGTTCAGCAAGGTAATATCCAAGATAGGCAAAAATCCCGACATGGAGGAGCTGAAGTCCCTGGTCTCAAAGGTAGTGAGCGAGGTAAACGGCATGACGCCTGAACAGCGGGCTTCTGAATACAAAAAGTACGAGAGCGAGTTTGAAAGCGAGTACTCGGAGAAGGTGAAGAAAACAGGAAGTCCGAACCTTCAGCTCGAGGGGGCTGAAATTGGCAACTTCGCCACCCGGTTCGCGCCCGAACCCAGCGGATACCTGCATCTGGGGCACGCAAAAGTCATATTCCTTGAGCAGGAGCAGGCTGCGATGTACAAGGGTAAGGTATTCCTGTACTTTGACGATACGAATCCAGAGAAGGAGAAGCAGGAGTTCGTTGACCTGCTGAAAAAGGATGTAGCGTGGCTCGGGGCGCATTTCGACAAGGAATACTATGCTAGTGACAACATAGAGAAAGTTTACGAGTATGCGCGTAAGCTTATAGAGCAGGGCAGGGCGTACGTATGTACGTGCGACCCCGAGACCATAAAGAAGTACAGGTTTGAGGGCACCACGTGTCCGCACGCGCGCAATCCGGAGTCGGAGAGCATGGCGATGTTCCAGGAGATGCTCGACGGAGAATACGACGAAGGAAAAGCGGTACTCAGATTCAAGGGAGACATGGCTTCAGAAAATACGGCAATGCGCGATCCAACGCTGATGCGCATAAAGAAAAGTACCCACTACAGACAGGGAGACAAGTACCTGGTGTGGCCGACGTACGACTTCAACACCCCTATAATGGACTCTATACACGGAGTTACAGATGCGATGAGGAGCAAGGAGTACGAGCTGCGCGATTCCCTCTATTCGGAAATACTCCGCGCCTTGAATCTCAGGATTCCCAGGATGCACTACGAAGCCAGGCTTGTGGTAAAGGGTACCGTAACATCAAAACGCAAGATAAACGAACTGATCAACTCCGGAGTAATAGACGGATACGACGATCCGCGCCTGGCTACTATAGCCGCACTGCGCAGGCGTGGCGTCGTGCCTGAAGCGATAAAGAAGTTCGTACTCAAGTACGGGATGAGCATGTCTGACAGCGTGGCAAACATCTCAGACCTGCTGCTTGAAAACAGAAAGATCCTAGATCCAACCTCAAAGCGGCTGTTCTTCGTAGCCGATCCTATCAAGCTGGAGCTTGGCGGATTCACGCGCACGCGGGTATCCCTAAAGCTGCATCCTGGCGGAAATCTTGGTACGCGCGAGTACGAGGTTGGAAATACCTTCTACATAAGCGGAAGCGATGCGAACGAGCTCGATGACGGGTCTTCGATCAGGCTAAAGGAATTGTCGGATATCAAGATAACATCTATTTCTAAAAGCGCAATACACGGTTCTGCAGTCGAAAAGGACAGCAAGGAATCTAAGAAGGTCCAGTGGGTGTCTGAAGGAAACTACGTGCCTTGCGAGGTCGTAATACCCGGAGAGATGTTCGATGAGAACGAGAACCAGATGAGTGACAGCCTCAAGGTAGTGGAAGGTTTCGTAGAATCATACGCGGATAATCTGCGGGAGAGGGAAGTGGTCCAGTTTGAGAGATTTGGCTTCGTTGTGTTTGACGGAGTAAATAAAGCATCGGGGAAGAAGAGGTTTATCTTCATGTCAAAATAGCCGCGGTGCTACTTCTTCCTTAGCACCGTGAACAGGTGCATGCTGTCGTACGGTTCTATATTTATCCTCTCCAAAACCTCAAATTTACCTGATATCTCTCTAATCGCATCACCGTATACCTCTTCGGGCTTCCTTGATATGTCTATACTCTGCGATTTTATCACGAAGTACGCGTAACCTCCCTTCTTGAGGAACACGGAGTTCTTAACCAGTATCTCCGTCTGTTCCTTCGAAGAGACGTCTTGGTACATCACGTCGCATTTGCCCTCCCCTATGTTGTGCCCGTATCTTTCTGGATACCTTGCATCCTCGAGTATCGGCAGAATGTTCTTCCTCCTCTCGCACACTTTTATAAGCTCCCGCATGTTCCTCTCTGAGAACTCCACCGCGTAAATCCTGCCATCGCTTGCTATGTCGCTAACGTGGCTTACCGTTGTGCCGGTAGCGGCGCCGAGATAAAGCACGCAGCTATCCTTTTTAATCTCGAAGTTCTTGAGGCCTTTAAGTATCGCAGCCGAGAGCTTGCTCCTGTAAGGATTCCAGAGCCTGTACTCAGCCCTACCTTCCTCTATAAGGGTTTCATTGTAAACCTTCCTGCCCCTGTCAAGGTTCCTTGTGGCAACTTTTTTATCAATCAGAAAAACGTCATCGAATATCTCTTCCATGTTTTCAACTCATCGTATCGTTTGCACGCTTAGGTTCACACCAATGCAAAATATAAAAGTATGTAGGTGCTATATCTAGTATAGGCAACCTAAGGCGACCAAATGGTTTCTGAGCTTCTTTTGAACAAGATACTTTCTGAGGTCCTCCCGACCCTGAGCAATTCTGCGAACGAGGATGAGATGCTGAACAGGTTCACGTCCTCGCTAGAATCGGTCTTCGGGATAAGCAAGGTCAGTGCGGCTGCGAACATAAGGAACAGGCCGGCAGGCTCCATATTTGACTACGTAATCAACACTAAGAAAACTTATACGGACAATCAGCTGAGCGAGTACTCGGCTTTCCCGGAACTTATCGATTACAAAAACAAGGGGTACAAAAGCTGCGCTCTCTTTCCAATCGTAGCAAATGGAAAAGTATTCACCATACTCGAAATGCTGTCAGAAAACGAGAACAAATTCTCCGAAGATCTTATAAACGGCGTAATGTTCGCTGCGTACCTTGCGGGTTTCGCCCTGATGTACAAATCGGAGAACAGCCTGAACATAAAGCTCGCCAACTACTTCGACGCCGCTTTCAATTCCCCGTATCCGCAGATGCTCGTATCAAAGGATGGTTCGATAGCCAAATTCAACAAGGCCGCTATAAAGGAGCTCGGAGTTTCACAGCAGACGAAGGGCGTTAATGAGATAGGGATCGGCGTGGACAAGATCGTTACCGCGTCCAGGCAGCATTCCAGTTTCAAGCAGGCGCACGGCGGTAAATACTACTACACCGTATACGCAGAGAACGTGGGCGAGAATCTCTTCCACGTGTTCTTCCAGAACACCACAGAACCAACGCTTCTCTCCGGAATGTTCGGCGCTGTGGGTGGGACAGACTACAGCTGTGTATTCATGCTCGATAACGACCTCTCAATACTCGAAGTGCGTGGTATGACGGAGCGGGTATTCAACTACCCCTCTGGCCTGTTCTATGGGAAGAACATGCAAAACTATATAGATGAAAAACAGCGCGAAACTCTCCGGAAAAATCTCCAGTCTCTTGGCGATGGCGGGTTCTACCATGCCGTCCTAGACCTGAACCTAGGGGACTCGGGCACAACCCACACACATCTCTCATTCGTCCGCCAGTACTACGGATACCTGGTGCTCGCGATAAAGGCGAACTCCGAGAAGTACATAAAGGACGTGAAGGAGCTGCTCGACGATTTCACTTCCATTTCGTCCGACATAGTCATGAAAGTTGACGGACTGGGGTACATACGGGAGTGCAACCTTCCGGTAGAGCACGCTCTCGGGTACAAGAAGGACGAGATAATAGGCAAGGAAATAAAAGGCCTATACCAGGATACCAGCTTGCTAGACAGGGACATGACGTACGTGAAGAACGGCGGAAAGATAGACGGAACCTACGTGAACATTTTCAAGAAGGATGGCAGCCTCATACCCGCGACCCACTCGATGCGTGCGCTCAAAAACGAGGACAACACGATAGAATATCTTGTAGATGTAAAGGAGCTGCAGACCAAGAGCATAATGGACGACCAGGAATCGATGATAAGAAAGCAGGACAGCGAGATAAAGAGCCTCAAGTCGACAAGCGAGCTCAAATCGCAGTTCATATACAACATATCCCACGAGCTTAAAACCCCGCTGACAGCCATCAAGGGGTTCTCTCAGCTGCTCTACGACGGAGGGTACGGCCCGCTGAACGAGGAGCAGAAGGGGTTCGTAAAGACCATACTGGACGAGTCCGACAGGCTGACGCTCATAATACAGCAGGTGCTGGACGCCACGAAGCTGGAGGCGAACAAGGTAAAGCTGGACCTCAAGGAGGTCGACCTCAAGGCGATGCAGAACAATCCGAGCATAAAGGCGCTCGAGGAGTCTGCGCGCGAGAAAGGCCTCGAATTCTCGTGGAGCGTCGACTACGATGTGCCGAACATAACCGCAGATCCGAACAGGCTTATACAGGTATTCGTGAACCTTATAGGGAATTCCATAAAATTCACAGAGAAGGGTTCGATCAGCGTGAGGATAAAGAAGAAGAGCAAGAAGAGAATAGAATGCAGCGTCAGCGACACCGGAATCGGCATAAGCGACGAGGACAAGAGGAAGATATTCAAGAAATTCTACCAGGCCCCAAAGAAGGAGCTCGTCAAGCAGGACGGCGCCGGCACGGGCCTCGGGCTCTCAATAACGAAGGACATAATATCGCTCCATCACGGCCGCATATCTTTCGAGTCGGTTCACGGAAAGGGGACGACATTCTCGTTCCTACTTCCGATACGTGCGAAGGAGCAGAAGAAATAGCGGGTCTTGTTTTGCTTCACACTACGTAGATGCCGCACGCGTTTCCTATGCTTGCAGACTTCTTGTATCCGTTGCTGAGCGTGGTGTAATTCATACCGTAAAACACTCCCTCCAGAGTGACCGCGGTTATGGTGTTAGAGGTTATGTTTACTCCAAGCTCGAGCGCGGCTCCGCTTGTAGAAGCTTTCTTGGAGTATGTAGTATAAATCGCGGCAAAGTTGTTGGTTCCTGCGCTGCTTATGCTTAGGTTCATCTTGTAGGGAACCAGAGCGCTGGTGTTCTGGTACGTGCTCTGCCCGCTAGGCGACTTGCCCCAGTAAGACTTGTAGCTGGAGTTGTATAGTGCCGGGGCGCAGTTTACGCTGTCAGCGTAAGCAGCCGTATAGTTCAGCATGAGTGGGTAGTACACGCTCTTCTCGAGCACGTCCATCACCTTCTGCGTGTTGGTCTCCTGCGCTATGGTTGTGGTTATGCTGCTCGTAGTCGAGGTGCTGCTTACCGTAGAAGTGCTGTTGCTCACTGTTATCCGGCCAGTTCCCTGCGTCCCGCTAATGAAAGTGTTGACAAGAGATATGTCAGCTGAGTCGGGGGCTATGGCGAGGCTCTGGTCAACCGGAATCAATGTTACGTTGGCCGAGGACGATGTGGCCGAGTTCAGCCTGATTTCAATGTTTGTGTACTTGCCGGTCAGATTAACGTGCGTCGAGTTGCCCTCACCCAACGCTACCGAGAACTCGGGCTCTAGAAAAGCTGGCATCAAAGACACGAGCACGCGGGCTCTGCCGTTTGAATATGATAGGAGGCTTATTGCAAAATAGGTTCCCTTCATATTTACTAAAACCGGCGTCGATGAGATGGTCAACGTCTTCTGGCTGCTAAGATTCACGTATCCGTTGCCACGAAACAGCAGGGCCGCAGCTATCGCCGCAACTATAATAATTATTATGATCGCGTACAATCCGTTCCTGTTTCTCCTTCGCGGTCTGGGATCCAAGCAAGCACCGTTCCATCTTCAGATACGACAGCAAGGACTATTCATCTCGCAAAGTATTTATTCCTTCGCAAGTTTGCGGATACGACTTCCCATCAGTAAAACACCCTTACAGCAAAACATAATATTATTGCTGTATCTATAGCTAGTAGGTGACTCTCTATGGCCCAAGACAACTTTTCGCTTGACGTCCTGTCTATAATAAACGACAGGCAGCAGATAACCTACGATGAGCTGAGCGACATAGCGTTCAGCAGGAACATGCCAAAGGACAAGCTTGATGCGGCGCTATCGAACCTTGAAGAAGAGAAGTCCATAGCCTCAAGGGACAGCGGAGGCATACTTACCTACTACACGCTAAAGCAGGATGAGATAAACAAGGTGCTGATAGTCGAGGACGACAAGAGCATAAAC
>JAKAXF010000056.1 GCA_021816645.1 Microcaldota archaeon
GACAAAAAACGTGCGGCAACAAGAATCCTTACCGCAGCACACAAGTACGGTATACAAGTTTCAAGAACTGACGAAGTTTATCGTGCGGCTCATGGGTTGCAGGGGTAATGTTTCGGCAATATCATAGCGCACCGTCCGTTCCTATGTTTTATGACAAGACCGTCTCTGGAGTTATCACATTCTGCGTCAGGAAATTCATCTTCTCCTGATAAGATTGCGTCCAGATAGTGATTGTCAAATTCAAGAACAAGCGGCTCAAGGTTAAACTCATTTTCTTTGATTTGTATTGACTTGAAACGAAATGGCGGCGATATGAAAGTGCTATCGCCTTCCCGTTTCATAATCTCAGGAGTGAGTTTGAACTTACTCATCGGATTTTTTGGGATTTTTTCGTAAGCAATAGCCGTGAAATTTTTTCCAAACGCAACACGATTGCGGATCATGTCGCTTTCAGACGTATAAATACCACTGGGAACGGCAGAAGGTGCCCAGTGCATGGAGACATCGTTGTGCGCTACGATAATGTTGCCGTCTGCATATACTTCTCCCGTCTGTGACGCCAAAGCTACCCATTCAAAGTTGTTCATTTTAGAGTTCTCCATAAGTTAAGTCGAAACCGCCCTGCAATACGCCGCATAAGCCTCTTCCGCTGTGGCATACGTGCCAAGATGAATAGATTTGCCGTTTGTCCATATCTGCGCTCGCCATTTGCCAGTTTGCTTGTTGAGCGTGACACCCTTGTATCCGCTGGTATTGTTTGGGGTCACTTGAAGCCCGTTAGCGCCTCCATAGACGATTAGATTTTCCTTTTGACAATCTAGCGTACTGCCAAAAAAGCCAATCTGCTCGTCTGCCTTGGCGTCCATGATAAACCTATGCAGATAAAAATTGTGATCTGTAACAGCGTACCAAGAACAGATATTTATCCGCCAAGTCGCATACCACCTGTGCCTAGACACACGCTCATAATCTTCATTGTCAACGAGCGCAACCTGTCCTTGGGTTAGGGGGATTTGTTTCACTGGCTAGTCCTCCGCGAGTTTGGCATACTGCCATGACGACCAGGCATTTGTTATCCAACTCGTATATCCATCGTTCCATGCTTTTGGGCGTCCTTCTGGAGTAATGCCAGCAAAATGCCGTTTGTTTTTTGTTTCTCCTTCATCCCACACCCATATCTTTGCGTCAATCGGCCAGTCGGCGTAGGGGCTGACTTCTTCGATGATGGGAAATCCGGGATTATTCGGCCCGCTCAGGTCGAGCAGGAGCCAAACTATTTGATGGTCAATGTTTACCATCACTCTCGGATCGACTGGGTTGTAAAGAAATCCGACAAATTCGGCGTGCTTATGCAGGTGGACGGTGCGCCATTTCTTCGCCCGCAGTTCGTTGAACCGTTCCTGTAGTTCGTCGATAGTCATTTTTTTCGTCTCCCATATCCGTGTGTTGTTCGTGTTGTCTAGCCGTATCGCCTTCTGTTTTCTAGGCATATTTCCTTGGCCCACGATCCTTGCCATTCTGTACGCCTACCGTATTTGCGATGCAACTTCGCCATTTCAGGAAGATTATCAGCGCAAATGTAATCCCAAATGTCGTGCCAGACCGCTTGGAAACGAACTTCTTTTGGCGGAATGTAAGCGAATGCGTCTGCATGAATAACTGAGAATCGAGGATCACTGATGTAGGTTGGAGAAACCAAAGAAATCACATCTTCAGACGCTTCAACAACCGTCAAAGATTCAACTTCCGGTTTTTTCAAGATTTGATGAACCACCATACCGAGGCCGAGGCCATTTATCAGCACATGACCGCGAGCACGACGCACAATTTCCCAGTTTGTACGGATTTCCATAGGAGTATTGCTCATCACCACCGTTCCTCCTCGCATGAGGCGCTTGTACGTCCCTTTTGGAACAAACTGCCCCGGACGAAACATGGTTCTGCTAGAATCATCCTCAGAAACACTAAATGTTTCAACTCTCCAGTTACCACAAACCCCTTCTGGTACGGGTACTTCCCATCCTGATGTCATTTTGTCGTCTCCGCAATGTCAGTAACCGCGATGTTAGCACGTCTTGTATGTGTTGTCAAATCATAGAAACTCTAGCATTAGCCATATCGCAATAGCTCTGAGATAACTCAAATCCTATGTAATCTCTTCCTAACTTTTTTGCAGCTACGGCTGTAGTTCCAGAACCCATGAACGGGTCTAATATGATTTTAGCGGTTGTGCTGTTTATGATCCTATCCGCCAGTTCTACGGGAAACGGCGCGGGGTGTTCATTCTTCATTTCCTGCTTTATTTCCCATACATCTCCTAGCGAGCAGGCTTTTGGAGCAAGCTCAAATTTTTTCTTACATATCAAATATATAACCTCATATGTAGGGAGAAAGTATCCTTTATTAAAGTTAATGCCGCCTTTCCTTTTCCAGATAATTATTTGCCGAACAGGGAATCCCTCTACAATATCTTGTCGGTCCTGCATCAAACCGTTTTGAACGCGCCATTTGTGATTGTAAAAGATAGCACCTGTATCGGGGATAATCCTGAGCATTTCTGTTAAACATGCCCGTTGCCATTCTACATATTCATTGTGGGGCATATTATCGTCGTAGTCACCATAGCCGTCAGCCAAAGCCGCTGTTTTCCATTTCCCATATCCTTTTGCGCCAGAGACACCGCCGCCAGATGTGTTTCGCAAATTGTAAGGAGGTGAAGTAACCACCAAATCGACACTCTCGCTAGGCATATCTCGCATGAGTGCTAAAGAGTCTCCGCAAACGATTTTGTTTCTGTAAGCGTCAATTTTCATCATTCTGATCCGTATCCGTGAGGCTTGTACTTTATCGTATCCTGTTTGTGTTGTCAACAGCCAAACCTAGACAAAACACAGAGTGTCATTCATCTTGGTTCTAATCGTACCAAAAGGACGCTCAACATGCCTCTGCCACTCCTAAAAGCTATAGCCATTGATTTTGATGTGGTCATCAAGTCGAGTGTTCAAGACGGTCGGCGCATAATTGAATTTGAGTGTAGCAACGAAGCCGTTGATTTAGAAGGGGATTGCATAGTTCAGAAAGCCCTAATGGACTCTAAGGATAGCTTTCTGAAGTCAGGACATCTTGATCTGGAGCATTATAGCGAGATTGGGGATCGTCTCGATCCACCCATTCCAAATCCCGCGTCCTACATCATTGGAAAACCACTTCAAGTTTTGGATTTGGGCGGAGGTCGTACTGGCATTATCGGAGAGATCACTCGTTCTGCTGACGGGTCGTTTCACCCAGAACTTTACCAGTACGATGCCATCTGGGACGCCATAAATAGACGCCCTCCCGTAGAGTACAGAGCCTCGATATATGGGTATCCCATCCCAGAAGCCGTGACGGATTGCTCACAAGAAACTTGCTCACACGGAGCTACCAGATACCTAGTTCGGGGTATAGATTGGCGTTCTACGGCGCTTTGCCGACGCCCAATGAATGATAAGATAAAAGGCTACGTTCGCGTCGTCTCCCAAAAATCCTTCACAGACGCCATCTCACGTTCCACGCCTTTTTGGCCCGACGGTTCCGACATATTCGGTGCCAATTCCGCAGAACCCATGCTCGCTTCTATGGTAGGCGGTCTTCCAGGCTCTGTTGGCGGTTCCGCTATTCAAGCGAACGACTCTCTTACCCAGAACGATGGCACGGTTCACGAGTCCGCACAGCAGCCTATGAACTGTCCAGCCAGTATAGATGAAATGTGGGGCGAATATCAGCGACACATTCTTCGTGATTGTCCTGCTTACGATATGTCCGTTGGGAACACATTGAGTTTCTTCCGCGATCACTATATGCAGTGCCGTGGATTGCCCTTTAATAAGGCCGATATTTTGGCGCACGCGCTTATGTACGTTGTTAAGAGAGAACGCGCCAGGAAGGTGCGCTTTGGCAACTGAAGTGTTCTTACACGTAGGAACACACAAGACAGGAACAACGGCGCTTCAAAACTTCTTAACGGTAAACCGGCGAACACTGTTGGATAATGGCATTTTAGTACCGGTATCGGGACAGATTGATAACGCGGGAGGCCATCATAACATCGCATGGGAACTGAACGGGGATGCCAGATACAAAAAGAAGCACGGTACGCTGAGTGATTTATGTAGTGAGATTTCCAGATCAACGTGTCACACGGTTGTTGTATCTTCGGAAGATTTTGAATATCTGTATGATTCGCCTGATGTGCTGCATGATCTTAACCGTCGTCTGAGTGAGGTTGGTTGTACAGTGAAAGTGCTCATAATGCTTCGGCCTTTGCGACAATATGTTCCATCGCTCTACGCAGAGCTTAAAAAGCACGGATTGAAATGCCCGTTTGCGACATTCTGCAAGCAACTGCTGAATCAAGAGGCGTTTGTGATGCACGACGTTTGGCGGTTCACTGTAAGATATAAGCTGATGGCGAAAGGGTTTATTCAGGTGTTTGGGAGAGCGAACGTGCAATATTGCAACTATGCGAAGCCGGTAGAGGATAAGTTTATGAAAATTATTGGTCACGAGTACTTGATGAGCATTTTACAGCCGGTTCCCCTTGCTAACGTGCGCCGAAAACGTCGCTAACACTAGACAAGATTCCAAACGTCGTATTTACTGACTTTAACGCTGTATTTATTGATGGAGAAT
>JAKAXF010000006.1 GCA_021816645.1 Microcaldota archaeon
CGATCTGTGGCTCTTCTGTATACCTAGCTTGAACTTGTGCAGTGTGAGAACGTGGTCAGCTTTTATGCTGGCGGTGTTCGGCATGCCCGTATCCCCGTCTATTCCAGCCGGCGTGTCTATTGATGTGATGTGCTTTCCGGATTCGTTCATAATTTTTATAGCACGGGCCAGCACACCGTATATCTTGCCCTTGAGGCCTATACCTATCAACGCTTCAACAAGTACGTCAGCGCGTTTCGTATAGCTCTTCAAATCTTCGATATTATCTTCGGTAAAATCTTTTATTGGGGTAATTTCAGAAAGAATGTCGTAGTTGAATCTGGTAACGGGGTTGTGTATCTGGCTCTCCAGACCTATAAGAACTACCGTAACGTCTATGCCAGGAGTATCGAGGAGTCTCCTCGCCGCACACATCCCTATGGCTGCCTTGCCTCCCACGCCGCACACAAACAGTATCTTTTTCCTCCTGTGTTTCATGCCAAGCGCGGCCGATATCGCGTTTCCGGCGTTCTCTACGAGAAGCTTCTCGTCAAATCCCATAGCTGCTGCGTTCGCCTTTATCGCGTAGCTGTCCTTTATACTCAGGACCTTCTTCGTGTAAATTGAAAACGCTTTTAAGCTTTGCATGGATGAATTAAAGCAGTATAAGTATTAAAAAGGTGTGGAGGTGTCGAGAGTATACAAGCATAACGATAAGCTTGTCGTTTATCTGCCGTTTGACGTAATCAAGCTTCTCGGCTTGAGAGAGGGAGACGAAATAGACTTCATAAAGTACAACGAGAAGAGCTATATAGTGGTGAAGAAGAGCGACATCCTCAACAAGATACTAAGCGACGCACGCGGACAGCAGAAACAGGGGGCTTGGCGCACAGGGACACCGATAGCTGAGATCAACGACGATGAGATCAAGGTTCTGAAAAAGCTCGATACAGTAAAATACGCCGAGAGGACCGTAGAGAAAATCGACAGGATGCTTTCACCTCAGGAGAAAAAGGTGCTCAAGGGCCTCGTAGAAAAGAGGGCTGTATACCTCTACAAGAAGGCAGGGGAAAGCGCGGAGAAATACGGGATATCGAACGGAGTGTACGACAAGTTCCTATTCGGAAAAAGGGAGAAGACCGCAGCACCCGAGACCACAAAGGAAGTTGAGAGGCCAATGGATAAGGAAGAACCGAAACAGGTTTGGGAGGACAAACTAGATGACAAAAGGTACCTCGACCTCCTGGAGTCCAACGGCTATATAGTGGTGAACAACCTTGCAGAAGCTGGCAACATATCCGTGCTCCTTGAGAGTAGCATAAAGTCCGGCAACGTGCTCGGAACGAGAGCGTTCAACAAGAAGTATTACATAGCCATGCGCAGCTTCATAAACAAGAACGCTACAAAGATAATAAAGGCCCTAGACAAAAAGACCATGAGCACGCAGGAGATATCGAAGATAACAGGAATAGATGAAGACGGAGTGCGCAGCATACTCTACATACTCTCCGAAAGTGGGGACATAAGCGAGACAAAAAGAGACTTTTTCAAGATAGTCTGACCGCACGCTTGAATAGAACGGGACGGCTTATCCTCCGAAATGTATCCTGTCCAGTATCAGTATTATTATCACGAGCACTATTATTATCGCGAGCACGAATTTTGGGCTGAACTTGGGGCCTTTTGTCGGAGCGTCGTAAAAGTTCATTACCCCGGCTTGCGACTGCGGAGATTGAAGCGTTGGCATTGAAACACTGTTTTTTATACCTCTAATCTTTCTACTATATCAGGCTTAAATACTTTTATGTTTATGTGTATATCTGTCATTGCGTTCAGCACATCCAGATGGTAGATTTTATACCAAACAACCCTGCCGACAACAAGCGATACACCTACGGGGAGAACTGGGGATCGGAAGATAAAGAGGGTGATACCGCCAATGAAGACGCTAGGAAGATAGAGATAGCTGGGGCACTAACCTTCTGGACCATCATGATCTTCATCGGTGTGATACTCAATATCATATCACCAGTCCTGAGCCACTACGGCGTGCCAAATGTAGGACTGCTAGACATGATCTCACATTATATACTGTACATACCTGGAGCGATAATCATAGCGCTGGTAGTCGCGGCTTATATAGGAGAAAAAGTTGGCAGTGCAGCAAGCAAAGTAAAGGAGGCGTTCAGCCTTGGACTGATCAACGCTGTATACGCGGCGTTCATTTACGCGATAATAATAACGATCTTGTATCTGATAATAAGGTACGCTGATCCGAGCATACTTCCAAACCTTGTTCTCAACAACTTCTTGGTTTACATGGTTGGACTTCCTGTCACAATAGTGATAGTAGTAGTGCCGCTACTTGCGGGTTTGGCCGCCGCACGACATGGAGCGAAGTAGCAAGTTTATCCTGAATAAGGATATTGTCAATTCTTATTTTGGCTTTGACGAACTTACTATCCTTATCACATCTCCGTCGTTTAGCACGTAGTCCTTGCTCAGCTTCTTTTTGCTTATTGCGTCAACGGCGTATATCATGCCCTTCGCCAGATCCGTGTGTATCTGCGCTGCTAGATCTAGAGCTGTAGATCCTTTCCTCAGCAGTATTGCGTCTGGAAGCACGTTTCCGAAGTGGTCCGTGTACTTGTTCTCATCCTCAACGGGGTATACCACTATACTATCCAGCGCCTCAAAAACGGTCTTGTTGATCAGCTCCTGAACGTTGGTTGTTTTGTGCTCGGCCAAAAACCTTTTTATGTAGGATATGGCGTTCATCTGGTCATCGCTCGGGTTCCCTGACGTTTCTACACTACCATTAGGATTTGTCCTCATGAGCCCGTTTTTCTCGGCCTTTCTCATTGCGAACTCTACGGCGGCGGAGCACGGGACGCTCTTCTCGTGCACGTTGAACTTCTTGTAGTTTGCAGACGCGTTCGGATCATCCAGCTTGTTGAAAGCAACGACTACCGGCTTGGATTCGGCCAGTAGCTCGCGGGAGAATGCAATTCTGTCATCGTGATTGGGGGTGAAGAAACCGCTTGGTATGTTTGCCCCGTTCAGCGCGGCCTCTACTTGATCCCGTTTTATCTTCATGCCGCTGAGTACCTCGGATATAGCGTCCACGCCGTCCTGCCTTTTCGATATCTGATCCGAGTGCTTCTCGAGTATACCACTTATCCATTCCCAAAGCTCACGCTCCACCATCTCGACGTCCTTTGCCGGGTCGCAACCTTCGCACGGATTACCTTCCGGGTCGGTCTTCCCGCTGCCGTCAACTACGAGTATGAATGCATCCGCCGCGGCCAGGTCGTTGAGGAACTTGTTTCCCATACCACGACCTTCATGCGCGCCCTCTACCAGACCGGCCACGTCTACTATGTTTATAGGTATGCGCCTTACCCCGTCTACGCAGGTGGAATTCTTGGGATTGCATCTCACGTGCAGCCTCTTCTCTGGGCATTCCCTGCTCACGTAAGTAACTCCAAAATTTGGATTTATGGTTGTGAACGGTCTGTTGGCTATCGGAACCTCGTGCATGGTCAGAGCAGAGAACAGGGTGCTTTTGCCTTTGTTGGGGGCTCCGATTATACCTATCATCATATTCTCATTCTGTTGCACACCGTATGCGTCGTATGTGCCATAACCTATAGTATTGTAAGCGGGATTAAATAAACTATAGCTGAGTACAGATGAACTAGTACTATTACAAAAGGCCAAACGGCTAACCACGCTTTTTACTTGAACAGTTTTATCCTCACTACCTTCTTGTTGTTTATTTCGCGGAGCATATAGTAGATTGCGAGGAGCATCATTATCATCGCAGCGCCTATGACGAGCGCTTCCCTCGGCATGCCTATCATCAGCATCACGAGCCCTACTACGGTCACGGCTGGAAGGTAGGGGTAGAACGGAACGTGTAGCGATTCGTGCATGTTCCTCTTGTAGTGCACTATGGCGAAGCTTGTCAGCACGTACGAGAATAAGAGTCCGAAGTTGCTTATTGCTGCGATTATGTATATGTTGCCCGCAAAGAGGAAGACCACTGCTATAACCGCGGATATTATCACCCCGTTGACAGCGACATCGGTCTTTGAGTTGTACTTCCTCGCTATCTTGGGGAGGAGATGGTTCTCCCCGATCTGGTAGAACAGCCTTGATGATGAAAGCAGCATAGCTATGGCTGCAGACGTAGTAGCTATCAGGGCCCCGATACCAACCAGAACCGATAGCCAGCCTGGAGCCGAGGCGCTCTTTAGGGCGAACGTGAGCGGATCGGCGTTGATTGTGAACGAGCTGGCAGGAGCCAGGAACATGAGCGCCAGATCGACCAGCACGTAGAGCACCAGGCTTATTACTACTGAATACACGATCGCGCGTGCGGCCTTCCTCGCACCGCCTTCTATTCTGTCGGTCAGCGATGAGATAGCCTGAAATCCGGTATACGCAAAGAATATCGCTACGCTAGCGGCGAATATCGCGCCTATGCTAAACTGCGAAGGCTTGGATGAAAAATGTCCGGCAATGAATGATGGATGCATAAGGGCAAAGACGATGGCGAACGCTATGAAAACTACGAGTATCGAAACCTTTACCGCAACCAGCCAGAAATCGCTTTTCGCGGCCTTCTTCATGCCGATTATGTTGAGCAGCGACAGCACGAATATCAAACCCACAGCGAACGGAATTGAAAAACTTGATACCCTGATGCCGAGAAGGCTCGCCAGATAAGATCCGAACCCTATGCTCACGGCTGAAACCGCAGTTGCAAAGCTGAAATAAAGCAGTATGCCAGTTATGAACCCGAGCTCGCTGCCAAAAGCACCGTATACAAACGAATATGAAGCTCCCTTGGCCTTGGGCATAACCTCGCCGAGTATGCCGAGCTCTACCGCGACCAGCAGGGCGACTATCCCGACCAGCACGAACGCGAGCAGCGAGAGCGGGCCTGCCAGCGCTATCGCCGTGCCGCTGAGAACAAATATGCCCGCGCCTATTATCGCCGCGAGGCCCACGGCCACCGCCACAGACAT
Organism: Microcaldota archaeon; assembly: GCA_021816645.1. Next base: position 5,013 of record JAKAXF010000006.1, read on the forward strand.
GCGAAGCATTTTATCGGGCATTTGAATCATCTTGATTGTACCGCGTGCCGTTTTTATATTCGCTTATCAACATTTTTATTAGTTTATCACGCTATTATAATGGAGGCGAGACAAAAGCATAACGTTGCGTGTTTGCTTTCTTTGTGATTGAATGATCAATTACGCTGAGATAGAAAAGAAGTGGCAGAAGGCTTGGAGCGACGAGAAGGTGTACGAATCCGAGCCAGACTCGAGAAAGCAGATAATGGTTACCGCGGCGCTGCCTTACGTGAACATGCCGCAGCACATAGGGCACCTCAGAACCTACGCAACCGCAGATCTGTTTGCGAGGTATATGAGGGCAAAAGGATTCAACGTCCTGTATCCTATGGCGTTTCACAAAACGGGTACCCCGATACTCGCGATAGCAAAGAGAGTGAGTAGGAAAGACGAAGAACTGATCAAGGAACTCAAGCTATACAACGTTGACGATGCATCGATAGCAAAAATGTCTGATCCTCTCTTTATAGCAGACTATTTCGCAGGAGTCATGGAGAGGGGAATGCGTCTGGCAGGCTACGGAATAGATTGGAGGAGGAAGTTCGACAGCCTGTATCCGACTTTCAGCAAGCTCGTAGAGTGGCAGTTCTTCAAACTTAAAGAGATGGGATTGCTAACGCAGGGTGCGCACCCCGTGGGATGGTGCACAAACGACAACAACGTTGTCGGGCAGCACGATACGAAGGGCGACGTGTGGCCGGAAATAGAGGAGCTGGTGGCAATAAAATTTAAGGACGCGGATTCGGACGTATATTTTCTGTGTGCAACGTTCAGGCCTGAGACTATATACGGAGTGACAAACATATTCGTAAACAGGAGCATAGGTTACGTAACCGCGAAGATAGATGGTGAAAGATATTATCTGTCAAAAGAGGCAGCGAGGCTTCTCTCGTACCAAATGAAGGTGGAGGTAGAGGGCGAGATAAGTGGCGAAGAGATGCTGAAGAAAACTGCGCTCGATCCCGTAACAGGGAATCGCCTGCCCGTGCTCCCCGGATTTTTCGTTAAGGGAGACGTAGGAACTGGAGTAGTCATGAGCGTACCGGCACACGCGCCGTTTGACTACGCTGCGCTGGAAAGGTTGAAGGCTGAGGGATATCCGATGCAAATAGGCGCTTACAAGAAGGTTATAGAAGTAGCGCCTCAGACGGGGAGTCCGGCGGCAGCGAACGAATCAAAGAATAACGTAATGGAGCACCCTGAGATACCCGCACTTGGATACTTGGAACTTCTAAACGCCGACCCGAATGCAAACGATGACACGCTTGAGCGCGTAACAAAGATGATATACAGGGAGGAATCACACAGGGGAGTCATGCTTGAAGGACCGTACAAGGGAAGAAGTGAGGCAGAGGCGCGCGAGAAACTCAAAGACGACATGGTAAAGGACGGAAAGGCTATCAAAATCTACATAATAGGCAACGAGGAACCGGTGTTCTGCAGGTGTGGAGAGAAGGCAATCGTAAAGGTTGTAGAAGACCAGTGGTTCATAGACTACGGCAACAAGGAGTGGAAGGAAAAGACAAGGGAGCTTTTTGGAGGGATTGAATTTTATCCAGAAAAGCTGAAAGGTACGTTTGGTTCACTTATAGAGTGGATTGACCTGCGCGCAGCCGAAAGGTCGCAGGGGCTCGGAACCAAATTCCCGTTCAATCCAGAACACGTGATAGAATCCCTGTCAGATTCCACTATATACATGACGTTCTACACATTCGACCACATACTGTTTGCTAATTCTGTCAAGCCGGAACAACTCAAGCCGATTTTCTTCGACTACCTGTTCGACTACGAGAAGGATATCGGAAAAGTGGCGGCGGAGACAGGAATAAGTGAGGAGGTTGTGAAAAAGTGTAAGGAGAGCATAGACTACTGGTACACAAACACATCAAGGCACTCCGCCCCTGACCTAATCCCGAATCATCTGACCATGTACATGTTCGCCCATTCAGCTCTGCTGCCACAAAAGTTCTGGCCGAAACGTATAGTGGTAAACGGATTCGTAAAGATAGAGGGAGAAAAGATGAGCAAGAGCTTTGGGAATATAGTGCCGCTTATCGATGGTGTTGCTAAGTATGGTGCGGATCCGCTGAGGTTTCTCGAGGTTACCAGCGCGGATCTTGATACCGAAACCGAATTCAGCGTAGAAGCACTGAACGGCGTCTACTCAAGGAACGAGTTCCTGTACAACACCGTAATGTCACTTGGAGGAATGCCAAGCGGAGAACTCAAACACATAGACTACTGGTTGTACTCTGTACTCAACAGAAAGATAAAGAGCGCAACGGAGTACCTGGACAGCATGAGCCTCAGGAACGCCTACACTGAGATGTACTACGACTCAGTAAGCGAGATACAGTGGTATCTGGAGAGGGGTGGCAACAACGGCCTTGTCCTGCACGATTTCATGGAAAGGCTAGCTGTTATGCTTTCGCTCGTAATGCCTCACTATTCCGAAGAGCTCTGGCACATGCTAGGTAAGACGACTTTGATAGTAAAGGAGAAATGGCCAGAAGTGGACGAAGACATGATCAACCCGGGAGAGGAAGAGAGCGAGAGAGTAATAAGGAATACTATCGAGGATATAAAGCAGAGCGTGGAGCTCAGCTCAAAGATAGATGCGAACAAGGGCAAGAAGGTGAAAAGAGCCAAGATTATAATCGCAGAACCGTGGAAGGTGGACGCGTACAACGCGCTGGCAGAGAAGAAGAATATCAGTGCGGTAATGAGTGATCCAGCGTTCGGCAAGGTGGACAAGGAAAGGCTTTCGAAGTACCTTTCACAATTCGCCAAGAAGACCAACGCGCTAGCGAAGATCGAAGTGATAAGCGAAGACGTGATGCTAAAGAACTTTATTGAGTCGAAGGCGTTCATAGAGAATAAGCTTGGCTTTGGAATCGAGTTTGAGAAGGAAGCAGAATCTAAATCAGCGCGCGCTTCGAGAGCGCTGCCCGACAAACCCAGCATAGAAGTGGTCTGGGGCTAGACATTGATTTTGATGAAAAATAAGAACGAAAGATTAACAGACAGGTATGATACCTTCGTTTTTGACTGGGATGGTACGCTCAACAGAATGGGCCTCATACTCTGGATGAAGGACCACGCCAAGATACTCCTCGGTCTATACGGGAGAACTGGCTCTGGACGCGCGCCAGGCATGCCTGAGGATATAAAGGGGAGGATAGAGGAAGAGGAGATAGGGTCCAGGCTCTTCTCCAGGCTGGTCGACATAAAGATGGCGTTCTCAAAGGTGAAGATGCAGGAAGGCGCGATTGACGTGCTCAAGTACCTCAAGAGGAGAGGCAGGAACGTAGCACTTTTTTCAGACGCAGACAGCTACATCGTACTGAAAGGGGTCGGACAGCACGACGTAGAGAAGTATTTCGACATAATAGTCAGCACCAGGATGTTCAAGGCACCGAAACCACACCCCCTCGGCCTGCTGGAAATACTGAGGCTACTCGGAGCAAAGAAGGACAGAACGCTGTACATAGGAGACACACTACTCGACTACCAGGCCGCCAAGAACGCGGGAGTAGATTTCTGCGCCGTGTGCGGTGGTTTTGACAGCTACGCAACTTTCAGGAAAAGCGGCGTTAAGATAATATTCAGGACTATAGAAGAATTGAAGAGGAGCCTGTAGGGCGTGGGTTAGCCTTATTAATGTTTTGGAAGCATATCTAATGCTAAAGTGGTAGTATGATAACAGGATTTACCATAAAGAAGGTAGAAGGAGCTATAGATTCCCAGGAGTCTTTAGTAAAGCAGATGTTTCCGAAGATGACCATAAACATCGACGGAGTTACCTCGAATGATGACAAACTGAAGGTAGAGTATTCTTTCTTTGCGGACTATCTCGATGGAACCACGAAGGAGTCGAAGAGCGTAGGGCACATAAAGCTCTCTGGAGACATAGATGTAAAGGAGAGCAAGGAGGCCGTGAGCGCTATACTCAAGAAGTGGTCGGAGTCGAGCCAGCTTCCGGTTCCTCTAGCAGAGGAAATAATAAACGGGCTCAACTTCAGGTGCAGCGCAACCGGTACGCTCGTTGCGTATTCGCTTGGTCTGATACCGCCGATGGTCATAAGCCCGACAAAGGTGCAGGAGAGCAAGCCGGCCAAATGAGAGCGTCCGCTCTTTTTTCTTTCTCGCACCTTTTCCATTTTTGCACAGGATAGCTCAGTCGGAGATATAAGGAATATATAGGTATCCTCGCAATATGCTCTGTAGGAGTTATTCTCTTTTTTAGGGTTTGAGGAGATGGCAAAGTCTGAAAGCGGAAAGCTTAAGCTGGAGGGGATGATTTTTGACGTGGACTACCTAGCGGCGGGAGACCGCGTCTACATAAGGCTGGCCTTCAAGGAGCTGTCAGGCAAGGTTTACGAGTTATTCGACAGGGACTTCATGCCCTATTTCTACCTCGTTCCCCAATTCGGAGTCGGGGAAGTTAACGTAAAGGACGCTTACGTGATCGACAACGGCAAGACGATAAGCGCGACATCGGTGCAGAAGGAAAAGAGAAAGCTTGCGGGCAAGGAGCTCGATGTCTACAAGGTATACGTGCAGAACCCGCTCTCAGTTCCGAAGCTCAGCGGAGCGCTTAGAAGTAAGGGAACAGCTTATGAAAACGACATTCCGTTTGCCAGGAGGTACATACTCGACAAGGCGATAGTACCGTTCTCCGATTACGTGATCGAGGCGGAGAAGGCTGACGATGAACGCCTTTACATAGTGAGCATGGAGCGTTCAGAAAACAAAGAAAACGGCAACGGTTGGAGCAGGCTGAATTCGATGTGCTTCGACATAGAGACCTACAATCCCGCTGGCGCATCCAGGCCCGACAAGGATCCTATACTCATGATCAGCTACTCATACAAAAAAGGGAACGGCGAAAGCGGAAAGGGCGTTATAACTTACAAGGACGTTGGCGCAGAGATCGTCGACCTGGCCAAGGACGAAAAGGACATGCTTATAAAATTCTCGAAGATGCTGGATGATCTTGAAATAGACGTTCTGTCTGGATACGCCTCTACTAATTTCGACATAAGATATATGCTCGACAGGGCTAAGGCGATAGGCCTAGATATAGATATCGGGAGATTTGCTGGAGAGACCAGACTGGAGAAACACGGAATGATAGACAAGGTGAAGCTTGCCGGGAGGATGCACGTCGATATGTTCAACGTGTCCAAGTTCATATCCGTGGTCGGGGCTTCGGCCAACATACTTAGGCTGAGCAGCTTCAAGCTCAAGGACGTGTACGAGGCGATAAGCACAGAGAAAAAGGTTATGGTAGACAAGCCTAACATATGGCAGATGTGGGACGAGGGAGGAGAAAAGTTGAGAGAGCTTATATATTACAACCTGAACGACGCCGACGCGTTGAGGACAGTTTACGACACTTTCACCCCGATAATATTTGAGCTCGCCACGATCACGGGGGACGTCGCGGGTGACGTTGCCGTATCAACGACCAGCCAGCTCGTAGAGTTCATGCTGATGAGGTACGCCTACGAGTTTGGGGAGCTAATTCCAAACAAACCCGGAGAGGGGCAGATTGTGAGCAGGGCAAGCAACCCGATAGAAGGCGCTTTCGTAAAGACACCGCAGCCGGGAATATACGACAGGCTCGTTATGTTCGACTTCAGGGGGTTGTATCCCTCGATAATAATATCGCACAACATAGACGTATCCGCCATATGCACTGATTGCAAGGATTACTACGAATCACCTACCGGAACCAAGTTCAGGAAAGACGGCGTGTATATTACACCTTCAATACTCAAGCTGCTGACAACGCAGAGGAGCGAGGTCAAGAAGCTCTACAAGAAAGATCCCGACAATATCGTACTGGGCTCAAGGTCTCAGGCGCTGAAGATACTCGCCAACGCCTTCTACGGATATCTCGGCTACGCCAGGGCGAGATGGTACTCGAGGGAGTGCGCCGCCAGCGTAACGGCTTATGGCAGATTCTACATAAACGACTCTATAGATAAGGCGGAAAAGAGCGGCTTCAGGGTCCTGTACGGAGACACTGATAGCATACTACTTCTACTGGGGGACAAGACCAAGGAGGACGCGTTCGCATTCATAAAGGGGCTAAATTCAAAGCTTCCTGAAGGAATGGAGATGGAGCTCGAAGACTTTTACAGCAGGGGGCTGTTCGTAGGCAGGAAGGTAGAGAATACCATAGTCGGCGCAAAGAAGAAGTACGCGCTACTATCGGAATCGGGCAGGATAAAGATAAAAGGGTTTGAGCTCGTAAGGAGAGACTGGTCGAAGATCGCCCAGGACACGCAAAAGAAAGTCCTGGAGGTCATACTCAGGGAGGGAAGCGCAGAGAAGGCGGCGAACATAGTCAAGGACGTGGTTAAGAATCTTAAGGAGGGCAAGATTCCGCTCGACGAGCTCGTGATAAGGACGCAGCTCAGAAAAGGGATATACAGCTACGACCAGAAGTCGCCGGAGATAGCGGCGGCGAGAAAAGCGGTCGAGAGCGGACTCAGGAAGAAAGAGGAGCTGGAGCAGGGAGTGATAGGTTATATAATAACGAACAGCGGAAAAAGCATATCTGACGCAGCGCAGCTGTACGGCATCGCCAAGGACTACAACGCAGACTACTATATAAACCACCAGGTGCTGCCGGCTACGATGCGAATACTCAAAGAGCTAAATTTTGATGAGAGCGAATTGAAGGGCAACGGTAAACAGAAGAAGTTATGAGGTGCATGTATGGAAGAGAACGATCAGATTGCTGACAAGGAAGAAGTATTGAAGATCGCGGAAGGAGTGGGGAGCGTATCGCACAAGATGCTCGAGTACGCGAGGGAGAGGGTGAAACCAGGAGCGAAGCTGCTCGATGTTGCAAACGCGATAGAGGCGTTTGCGAAGGAGCAGGGCTACGGATTGGCGTTCCCAGTCAACCTGTCGATAAACGAATACGCTGCACACTACGCCCCGTCATCCGAAGACGAGAGGGTGTTCGGAGAAAGCGATGTGGTTAAGATAGACCTGGGGGCCGAGAAAAACGGTGTCCTCGGAGACTGCGCTATAACGGTAGATCTTTCAGGAGAGAACGGAAAGCTCATTGAAGCGTCTGAAGAAGCTCTGCAGAACGCGATAAGTACCGTAAGGGCTGGAGTCAAGCTTGGGGACATAGGCAAGGTTATAGAGGAAACGATAAAGGGCAAGGGCTACGTGCCGATAAAGAACCTGGGCGGGCACGGAGTTAGAGTCAACGACCTCCACTCAGACCCGTTCATACCCAACTACGGCAACGGCGACGACACGGTGCTTAATGAAGGTGATATAATCGCGCTCGAGCCGTTCGCGACAAGCGGCAAGGGATACGTGGTTAACAGCGACTTTTACGAGATATATGGATACGTCGGAGAAGCCGCGACCAGGAACGGAGATGCGAGGATCATGCTGAAAGAGATAGAAAAGAGCTATCGGGACAACCCTTTTGCAGTAAGGTGGCTTTCTGGACTGTTCAGCTCAAGTTTCTCGCTGTACAGCGCCGTAAGAGAGTTGCTAAGGGTTGGAGCGATAGAAGTGTATCCCGCGCTTGTCGAGTCTGGAAAGGGACTCGTCTCCCAGTTCGAGCACGAGATGGTTGTCGAGAAGGACGGCTGCAGGGTTCTTACAAAATAAACTTAAATAAATAAATTTCAGTCTCCACACACGCTGTATCCGCACTTGGGGCACGTGAAGCAGCCGCCTCCGGATATCATCACCGTACCGCAGTCCGGGCACTTTACCTCTTTCTCAGGTATGATTATGTAGTTGCTCGCTCCGGCCTTTATTTCCCCTATCGTCATTACTTCCTTCTCCTTCTTTTCCTTCTCGATGTGCTTCTGCTTAACGCTGGCGAAGCTGCTTCCGGCAACCTGCTGCCTTGATAGAGGCTGCAGCACCTGTACGCTCTTGCTCTGGTCCCTGTATATCGTTATGCCCTTGCAACCGAGATTGTAGGCCTGCAGGTACGCGCTCTCCACATCCTGCGGAGTTGCACTGCTCGGGAGGTTTATAGTCTTTGAAACCGCGTTGTCTACATACTTCTGGAAGGCCGCCTGCATCTTTACGTGCCATTCCGGAGACACATCAAAAGCGGTGACGAAGAGCCTTCGGACATCTTCCGGTATTTCCTCCACGTCCTGTATCGTGGTCCTGCCAGCAAGGCTGCTCATGAGCTCGTCAGAGTAGAAACCCTGCTCCAGAGCAAATCTCTCGAACTCGTTGTTTATCTCTATCAGGTTCGAGCCCAGGCTTTCCTGTACGTTGCGCATGTAAACTACAGAGAATATTGGCTCAATCCCCTGCGACGTTCCTCCTGATATTATGCTTATTGTTCCTGTTGGCGCGATCGTAGTGACCGTAGAATTCCTCAGCGGCTTGTGGCCGAGCTTGTACCATATGCTGTTCTTGAATTCAGGGAACTCACCCTTCTCTGCGGCGAGGGCCTCGCTCGCCCTTCTGCCCTCCCTGCTTATGAATGACATTACCTCCTCAGCCAGGAGCAGCGCCTCGTTGCTGTCATACCTGATACCGAGCTTTATGAGAAGGTCTGCCCACCCCATGATTCCGAGGCCTATTCTCCTTATGCTCTTGGATACCTCTTCTATCTGCTTTAGCGGATAATGATTTGCATCTATCACGTTGTCCAGAAACCTTACGCCAAGCCACGTTACTCGCTTCAGCTCGTCCCAATCAACATCAAAATGGTGGTCTATCCTCTTCACCATGTTTGCAAGATTTATCGAACCAAGATTGCAAGAATCAAAGGGATAGAGCGGCTGTTCGCCGCATGGGTTTGTTGACTCGATAGGACCGTACGAAGGAACAGGGTTTGAGAACGTTGAATTCATCCTGTCCAGGAAGACAAGCCCCGGGTCTCCTGTCTTCCACGCCATCGTGACTATGAGGTTCCACACGGCCCTGGCGTTGAGGTATCTAACAGCCTTGCCGTTTCTGGGGTTTATCAGCGGATAGTCCGTATCATCTCTTACGGCCTTCATGAACGTGTCAGTTACCCCGACGGATATGTTGAAATTCCTCATCACTCCTTCCCTCTCTTTTAGCACTATGAAGTCCAGGATATCAGGATGGTCAACGCGGAGTATGCCCATGTTCGCTCCTCTTCTCTTCCCGCCCTGCTTAATCTGTTCGGTTGCGGCATCGAATACCTTCATGAATGATATTGGGCCGGAGGCTACGCCACCCGTGCTCTTCACCACGTCGTTTGCCGGCCTAAGCCTGGAAAAGGCGAATCCAGTGCCGCCTCCGGATTGGTGTATAAGTGCGGCGTATTTTACCGCGTCGAATATCTCGGTCAGTGAATCGCCTACCGGAAGCACGAAGCACGCGCTAAGCTGCCCGAGCGGAGTACCAGCGTTCATCAGTGTAGGAGAGTTGGGCATGAACCTGAATGATGTCATCACATCGTAGAACTGCTTCTCCAGCTCCTTTATCTCTTCATCGCTCTTTCCGTATCCCCTCTCCACTTCTGCGAGCGCGTGAGAAACCCTGGTGAAGAGCTGCTTCGGTGTCTCTATCACTTTTCCGTTGGTGTCTTTTACAAGATACCTCGCGGCGAGAACAGTTATGGAATTTATTGGCAGCTTGAGATCGTCTTCTGATATTCCAAGGCTCGTTTTTGCGCGCCTTATATCGGCCCTCTTGCTCCTGAACAGTATGTACGACTTGGCCACGGCCTTTTCCTTTTCCATCAGGATACCTTCAAGGATGTCCTGTATCTCTTCTACGCTTATCTCGTCCTTTCCGGTTTCTTCTATCTTTTTCACTGCCGTGCTGCATATCGTGTTTGCTGAATTGAGATTCTCAGCATCGTCCCTGTCCGGATATACGTCGGAAAAAGCGCCGAACAACGCGTGCAGTATCTTCTCCTTATCGAATTCTCTCTTTTCCCCGTTTCTTTTTATGACAAAATGCGCCATGGTCACCAACCCCCACTCAGAGTCGCTAATAGATTCAATGGTAAGGTTTTTTAAATCCATTATGCGGCGTTTAGATTGTAGTATAATTTTGCAAATGGTATAGCGCTAAATTCCTGCACGCGGGTTGAATAAATTCTTTGCCGTGCCCTCCGTCGAAAGAAAAATTGCGGAATGTTGAAAAAATTCTTACGGCACCAACCTGTTGATCATCCTTGGGAATGGTATCGCGTCCCTTATGTGGTCGAGATTTAGCACCCATTTCAGAATACGTTCTACGCCCAGACCGAAACCTGCGTGAGGCACAGAGCCGTATTTTCTCAGGTCCAGGTACCATTTGTAGTTGTCTATATTCATCTTCATCTCCCTCATCCTCTCGAGAAGCGGTTCGAGGCGCCATTCCCTCTCGCTTCCCCCTATTATCTCTCCGTGCCCGTGCGGCGCCAGCATGTCCGCACACAGTACTGTTCTTGGATCCTTCGGGTTTATCGGCATGTAGAAGGCTTTCAACTCCTTCGGCATGTTGTAAACGAATATAGGCTTATCCTCGTCCTCCGTGAGCAGTCGCTCCTCTTCTACCCCGAAGTCGTCGCCCCACTTCTTATCGGACCCCTTCTGCTGCAACAGCTCTATTGCCGAATCGTAGCTTATGCGCTTGAACGGAGGCTTTATCCTTAGCAGACTCTCAGGATCAACGTTAAAGAATTTGAGTATGTCCTCATTCTCCTTGGCCAGCTTGTTTGCCGCACTGCTCACCAGCTTCTCCTGCAGTTTCATGTTTGCAGCGTTGTTAAAGTACGCCATCTCGGGTTCGAGGTGCCAATATTCGGCCAGATGTTTTACTGTTCTTGACTTCTCTGCCCTGAAGGACGGCGCAAACGAGTAAACCTTTTCCAGCGAGTATATCATCGCCTCGGCGTAGAGCTGCGACGACTCTGTCAGATAGGCCTTGCGGTCGAAGTATTCCACTTTGAAAAGGTTCGCGCCGGTCTCCCCGCCCGAGACTGTTATGATCGGGGGTGTTATTTCGTAGAAACCACGTTTGTCAAGAAATTCGCGAAGGTATCTGAACAGGTATGAACGCGCCTTCATAGCGTTTATCATGCGCTGGCTCCTCAGCCAAAGATGCCTTACGTCCAACAGGAATTCGGCGCTCTGATACTCTGTTATGGGAAACTGCTCGCCCGAATGCACTAGAAAGACGTCCTTTGCTTCCATTTCTACTCCGTTGGGAGCCCTTTCGTCCTTTTTCACTACACCCTTCAGAAGCAGGCTGGATTCCAGGTAAGCTTTGTCGAGCATAGACCAGAGCTTTTCCCCTATCACGCTTTTATCGACCACGCACTGAACGACTCCGGTTCTGTCTCTCACGGTGATGAATATCTTGCCGCCCACCGTTCTCTTCCTGTGTATCCATCCCCTTATTATTTCCTCAGATTCCGCGTGTGCTATCGCTTTTGATATAGTGGTAGATTTGGAATAAGCCTTCAGCATGCTATCAACAGATAGATTTGTTACCACGCATATAAATCTTTTCTTCAATGTGGATGGCTTGAATATGCATTACTATATGACCGTGCCTATGCCGGCAAACTTGCCTCTTGAGTAGAGTACGAATCTGCCGAGTTCCCTTGTTTCATCGAATTTTTCAACAGGTATCTTCGATTCGAGAGAGATTATCACATCGGCCGCGTTGAGCGGCTCGACTGCTTTTCTGGTGCTCTCATCGCCCGTGGTGGTGTCTATATGCCTGTTCACTTTGATAGACTTTACGGGAAGATCTACACCGTTGAACTTTATGCTTAGATCTTTTCCGAGCCTTTCGGTAAGTAATATGCGCGCTGTTATAGTGGATTTTGGTATGGGGCAGTACAGAAAACCGCAGATTATGCTGCCACGCACTTCGCCGCTTATCTTCTTATCAAGCTGTAGCGCCACTGGCTCTCCGGCTATGGCTTTCTTCACTCTCTTTCCGTTCACGATGATTCCCTTGACCTTTATTCTTTCATTTTGTGGTATCGTGCAGATATCGTTCTCTCCTTCCCAAAGCGTTCCCCTTACCAGTTTTCCTACTATCATATCCTTCTTATCTTCTAGGAAACCCTGCAGTATTACGCGCACTGGACCGGAAGAATCGTTGCCCTTCTCCGCAGACATCGCGTAAAGAGTCTTTATCAGCGGTTCGCCCTTGTACCACTTCATGCTGCTGCATTTGCTAACTATACCTTCGCCCTTGTACGCCGAGATCGGTACGAATTTAACCGAGTTCTCTTCAAATCCTATCTTATTTATGAAGGGCAGCAGCCCTTCCTTCATATCCAAGAACCTCGCTTCGTTGTAGCGCACAGTGTCCATTTTGTTTACTGCTACAACAAGATTTCGTATTCCGAGCATCCTGGCTATGTAAAGGTGCCTTTTTGTCTGGTCCCTTATGCCTTCGTCCTTCTTGGCTGAAACCAGGAGCAGGGCCGTTGACGCGTAAGACGCTCCGCTTATCATGTTCTTTATCAGCTCTTCGTGGCCCGGAACATCTATGAATGAAAACGCCACATCCCTATAGGGTATCTCTGCCCTGGTTATGTCTATAGTAAGCCCGCCGGTCCTCTCCTCGTGGAAGCTGTCCAGTATGAAAGCCGGCTCGAAGCTTTTGTGGAGTTTCTTGCTGTATAATCTCGCCTCTCTTATCCTCGCCTGAGTTACCGAGTTGGTCAGCATCAGCATGCTGCCGATTAAGGTAGACTTGCCGTGGTCCTTGTGTCCGAGCAGAGTTATGTTCCTAACTATCATAAAAACCACTTCTTGCATCTACATGTAACCCAGGGACCTCAGCCGCTGCATCACGTATTCGTTTTCTTTGTCCATGCTCCTGCCAGACCTCTCCTCTGTCTTCGTTACCTTGAGCTCTTTCACTATTTCTTTCACACTCTTTGCATCAGATTTGACTGGGACTGTGCAGTGCGTGCATCCAAGGCTCCTGTACCTGAATCCGTTTCTTGAGAAATACAGCGGGTTTACTGGCACTTTCTCCTGCTGTATATAGCGCCATACATCTATCTCGTTCCAGTCAAGCAGCGGGTGTATTCTTACGTGCCCCTTCGTAGCCTTGGAAGCGTAATCATCCCACAGTTCAGCGGGCTGGTTCTTGTAGTCCCACCTGAACTTCTCGTCGCGCGGAGACATGTACCTCTCCTTGCTCCTTATCCCGTGCTCGTCCCTCCTTATTGAGACTATCAGGGCATCAAAGTTATACTCCTTCATGACCTTCTTCAACGCCTCGGGTTTGTTTCTGCCGCAGCACGCAGAGCCTATAGGGTCGGGCTTTATTTCGCTGTAGGCTACTATGAGGTTCATGTTCCACTTCTTTGAGAGGTACTCCCTGAATGCGTACGTTTCCGGAAAATCTATCCTGTTGTCTATGTGGATTACCGGAAAAGGTATCTTGCCCAGGAATGCTTTCCTTGCCAGGGCAAGCATAGTGGTTGAATCCTTGCCCATGGACCAAAGCGCCGCCACGTTGTTGAACTTTTGCTTGGCCTCCCTGAGTATGTATATGCTCTTCTCTTCAAGCGTCTTGAGGTTTTGTTCTATCATGCTATCCACTCCTTGTAGTCCCTGTTGGTGTTGAGCAGGCCTTCGAGATATATGGTTGCCCCCTGCATCTTTCCGCCGACTTTCATGCTCGCCGGTATCCTAAACATAGGCGCGTACTTGGAATCGTACACCATCACGTAAGCGCTGCTCAGGTCAGAAAGCTTCTTCAGTTTCTTTGGGTAGAAGACCTTGTAGTACTTGGCTTTGCTCTTGAGCATTTCTTTGTGAAATTTTTCCCAGTGCGCCGCGTCGGGGTGCTTCTTTAGCTCCTCTGCTACCACGAATATTTTATCGGTCATGCAACCAGATATTAATTATGTATAATTAGATTTAAAAACCTTTATGTTGCATAGTAATTGAGAGGGTGTTTATTTTGAAAGTAAAAAGAAACAAGAAGCAGGAGTTCACCTCGGTATCTATACCGACGAGGCTTTTCAAGAAGGTAGAGGATCACATAAGCGGGACGGGCTTCCCTTCCGTATCGGGCTACGTGGCGTTCATACTGCGCCTGGTGCTGAGCGAGAACATCAGGGAGGAGAAGACCAAGCTTGATTACGAAGCGGGTTTGATAAAGAAGAAGCTTGAGGCGCTCGGATACTGAGCGCCTATGGCGGTGGTGAATATGGCGAGAAAGAAAACAGATCTTGACGATGCTATGAACTCCATAAACGAGTTGGAGGAGAGGGAATCCAGGGAGAAAGCGGTAGATGGCGCCGTTTCAGATACTGTAGAGAGCAGCGGCTACACAAACAAAACCGAGATAGGCAGAGTGGAGCAGTATTTCAGCAAGATAGGCGTAGCAGCGGTGAGGCTTAAATCGCATCTAAGCGTCGGAGACTTGATAGAGATAGGCAGCGAAGAGGAGCACGTGAGGCAGAGGGTATCGAGCATGCAGATAGACAGGAGGGATGTAGAGGAAGCGTTCGAGGGCGACGACGTGGGCATAAAGATGAAGCATCCCGTGGCCGTTGGCGAAAGCGTTTTTAGGGTAGAAGTATAAGGTTGGCTTTGGATTCGCACAAAGAGATGCGCTATATTATCTCGCGCCAGCCTCCAGGAATTCTACTATCTCTTTCGCGTGGCCCCTGGGGTTTACCTTGCTGTATATTTTTGCTATCTTTCCGTTTTTGTCTATCACGTAAGTGTTTCTCAAAGTGCCCATTCCGAAAATGCCCCTATCGCCGTAAGCCCCGTACGCCTTTATCACCTTGCTTTCTGGGTCAGAGAGCAGCAGGAATGAGAGATTGTATTTGTCCCTGAACTTGCCGTGCGACTCAAGTCCGTCCTTGCTCACTCCTACAACCTTGGCACCGAGTTGTTCTATCTTCTCCAGGTTATTGTTGAAATCGTTTGCTTCTATCGTGCATCCCGGTGTATTATCCTTAGGGTAAAAATACAGGATAAGGTACTTTCCCTTGAATTCTGAAAGAGAATGCGATTTTCCATCAGAGCCTACTAAGCTGAAATCCGGCGCGACGCTTTTTTCTTCTACCATTTTTACCACCCACTACACGAGCTTTTTCATCGTGACTGGACTGGACCTACTTGGCGCCCTTTGACTCGAGGGCTATATCGGCCAAGAATGCCTCCATCTGTATTCTTTCATTAGCACCTTCTACTATCCTAAAATTAGCCTCCCCTATCATTTTTATTACTTTCAGTTTCATTTGTTCAGGTATGTTCATGTTTTGCACTTCGCGGTAGCACTGCGTGAGTATGTCCTCGGCTCCCATGCCGTGATTTACCATCAGGCCGTTAAGTTCGCTTCTGGCTTCCTCGAATGAGCCGCTGGTAGCGAGCTTGAGCATCGTGGCGATCTCTCTCGGCCTCGCTCGTGCGGCTATGTCGTATATGCTTGATTCGGTGATCCTGTCGTGCTGCAGGGCAGCGCTCTGTAGAGTATTCGCCAGCTTCCTTAGGTCGCCCTCGCTTACGTATATGAGCGCTTCGACCGCCTTGTCATCAATCTTCAGCCCTTCGCCCTTGGCTATCCTGTCTATGTAGTCCTTCACATCCTGGTCGCTCAGAGGCTTGAACCTGAACACCACGCACCTGCTCTGTATCGGGTCTATTATCTTGTTCGCGTAGTTGGCGCTCAGTATGAAGCGGGTCTCCTTTGAATATTTTTCCATCGTCCTTCTCAACGCGTGCTGCGCGTCAGCCGTTAGCGCATCGGCTTCGTCAAGGAATATTATTTTGATGGGCACGTCGGCGATGGCTATGGTCTTTGCGAACTCCTTGATCTCACCCCTTATCACGTCTATGCCCCTCGCGTCGCTGGCGTTCACCTCCTTGAGCACGCCCTCTACTTTCCCCTTGTAGAGATCGTTCGCGAGCGCTATCGCGCACGTGGTCTTGCCTATGCCGGCGCTGCCTGCGAATATCATGTTGGGGAAGTTGCCGCGCTCGACAAACGCCCTAAGCCTTTTTACTATTATCGTCTGACCAATGACTTCGGAGAGCGTTTTGGGTCGATATTTTTCGGTCCACGGCATGTCAAGTGTTTGCAAGCAACCACGCTAGAGCATCAGTACAACTAGTTCCTCCGATTGATTAAAACTGTAAATATATTTATTAGTTTACCTGTAAGTAGATAGCACACGGGGAGCTACGCTAACCTGGCAGACTGTAAGCCTTGGGCGCTTACGATCGGAGTTCAAATCTCCGGCTCCCCACTTTTTTTAGCACCGTCAGAAAAATATAAATATATAATAACGTCCAGTAGTAGCTGGTGCCTCATATAAATTAAGATGTAGGAACGATCAAATGGTTGATATGGTATGGGTATTACGATTGCAAGGACTCAGGAAATATCCGTGTTGCTGAATCGGCACACGTTGCAAAGGCTTAACGAACGCTTGTTTCATGACAATAAGTTTGAGGAATTCAGCGTAAAGCTGAACGGCATCGGCAAAGGCGTACTCACAAAAAAGGAAGATGAAACAGACACCTACTACCTCACGCTCTACAGTTTGCCGCCCAATTTCATCTTTATCATTAGAAAATCCGGCTATGGAGCGAACAAAGAACGTAATAATACCTACATTGCCTCTACCGTAGAATGGGTTTTCAGGCCGGTTAGCAGTGGCAGGGAGGTAAACGCGCACTTCATGTCTGAGGGATCAGCGGAATGACGGGCCAGCGCTCATCTTTTCTTCTTTCTTACCAGGAAGTTCCCGATTACCATGGTCTTCGCTCCCGTATTCGCTAGCGTCCATA
>JAKAXF010000057.1 GCA_021816645.1 Microcaldota archaeon
CCGATCTTTGGACATGATATTCGGGGATCGTAAGAACGCGTATCCCAAAGCACCGGCGGCAGCTACAGGTGCCGCAAATTCACCGGCACCT
This sequence comes from Microcaldota archaeon, assembly GCA_021816645.1. The sequence goes on from JAKAXF010000057.1 coordinate 92, forward strand.
TCTAACAAGGCTCCCATACCAATGTCACCTAGTAGCCCACCCCCCAACTTACGCGCATTCGGACTCATTGCCCGAGCGCGGTTGATAGCATCCCTCTGTGCGCTTACTGAATTGAGGACACGCTGCTTGGCTCCAATAGCCTCCGGGGATGCGCCGGACTTGGTTAGAACTGCAACCTCTTTGCCTGTATTGGAAGCGATACGATCGAGATTTTTCTCCATCTTGCGGAGTTCACGACGATCTCCACTGAACGCGGCGCTACTTCCACGGGCACCGAGCTTGCTGATAAGCGCCACATCAGCAGACGCGCCTAATCCACCGAGAGCCGCCAGTCGAGTGCCAGCCGCCGAAAGATTATTGGCCGCAAGAACCGGCGTTTGGAAACGTCCACCACTAACACGGTGCATAACGGACTGAGCATTCGAGATATTGCCGAACTGGTTGAGCAGGTTTCGGTGAGACGTGACACTAATGGTTTCAGAGGCCCGTTGCGCGGAGCGAGCCATTAGCGAGGAAGCCTTCTCAAAGGATTGACTAACATGCTTGTGGAAATCATCCATCTGCGCCTTGGCAATTTTCGTTGCCATTGCATTGACGCGGGAGTCCGGCATTCCCTTTTTATTGGCGTAGTTTTTGAGGTTGTTCCGGTTACTGAGCACCTTGCGCGGGTTGAACAAGTTGCTCGATGGATCAGCCATCGCATAATCTTCTTCAAACTGCTGTTGCGTCGCGGGGTTGGGATGGTCCAGTAGATTGTCCCACTCCTGCCGCAATTTGGACTTGCCGCCTCCACCAGCACCGCCCCCTGGACCGGCTTTACCGCGCATGTTGATGGAGACTGACATATGATTACCTCAGTTGAGAAAGCCCTTGACTACCAGACTGTAGACCATGTGCAATTTTTACACATTGCACTTTGCTTGAAAAATAGTCATACCCTTCGCCATTACGCATACTTAGCACGACAAGACGACCGTTTCCATTATGATATACTTTATACCCATAATAGCCTTTTTGCGTTCTTAGCCAATCCCTCATTGCCAACGGATTCATCATAGCAGGCAATCCTACCGATATTGCGGCATTTATTGAAGAATGGCAAGTGTAATTTTGCATCTCAAGAATATACCACTTGGTACTAGCCGTCGCCACTACAGGAACCAAGCACATTATCACGGCCATCAACCACACTTTCGCTTTCATTTTGTATTCTCCTTCCGTTTCTTGTACCGATCTGGGATAACCGGCTTTTTGCCACCGTACATAAGTTGCTCCCAAGCCTTGTCTGGCATGACATCCCGCCACGCTTTCAACTCCGCAATGCGACTTGGCGTGTCGGATTGATCGTTGGGACGAGAGAACTTCAACTCGTCTGGGTGGTCTTTGGAATACATCTCCAATATAAAGTCCAGTTGGGCCTCTGTTAAGGATAGTACCTTTTCTTCAAACGGACTGCACTGAAGTATCCGACTCACTCTCCAGAGTTTTTGCGCCAGCGGTGTCTCCGTTTCCAGGCCCGCCGAAGAGAAAGATGTCCAGGAGACGCTCCATCTCCTCAACAACATTCATGACCAGTAAGACGGTCTCAGGCGGGAATTTTTCGGAGTCCACTACAGGCAAACCCTTGGCGTCGGCAGTCCATACCCAAGTGGCGGTCGTACCCTTCACGAGTAATTTCTCGAAAGTTGCCAAGGCTTTCAATAGGTTGTAGGTGTAAGCGTCCAACCCAGTCATATCACCGCCAGAGGCAGGTTCAATCCGGCGCAGGATTTCTCGCTGACGAGCGCCAATACCAATGTGGTCGAAGGGGGTCGGGATACGAAAGACGTAAACTTGCCCTTCGTATGGGACTTCTAGGGTTGTCTGAAGTACGTTACTTTTTTCGGACATGGTGCTTCTCTCCGGTTAGGGTGTGATGGATGGAGTATAGCGGGTTCAGCCGAAATTAGCAAACGCACCGTGGAGTTCTAGGGCGGCTTTGCAGTAGGCTTCGTGAGCGAGTTCTGGGGTAAGGAATGAACCTAAATTTATACGCTTACCATCCGAAGTTATAATAGCTTGCCATCTATTTTCTTTTTTAACAATCCCTTTGTATCCAGACGTGTTATTTTTCGGAATCTTACTGTTTTTTGCGTTCCCTGCTTGCGTGCAAACTCTTAGATTGCATCTTCTGTTATCCAGTGTGTTGCCGTTGATATGATCAACTACCATTCCTTTTTCGGTGTTCATAAGTAATTTATGCATAGATAGACTCTTTTGTTTATCATTAATTCTTATATTTGTTTTTGCGTAGTAAGAATCGTTGCTTTTTGCAAAACTAGCGTGCCAAGTATGTTTTGAAACAATATCATAATCTTCTATGTCAATAATTGCAAATTGACCCTTTGTAAGAGGTACTCTATAAACCGTACCGTATCCCTCCATATAATATTCCTCTGGTTTACAGTCTCTTTCGACGTGCTGTACACGTTCATGTACAACCATGTCTGTTTTTCTTGAAAATTCACCGTGTATTTCTTTTTCAGCTTTAAGCCTCGCTTCTATAGCTTCTTCTATGGTATTAAACGTCCCTAAGTAAGCGTTTCTTCCATCTATGTATATGCGAGCTACATATCTAATGTCTTTCCTGTATACGCCACGTATTCCCAACTCATTTCTACTTTGAGGCGGCATATTTTGCGCATTTTGACGTTTTGTACATAATCTTAAATTTGACTTTCGATTGTCTAAGCTATCGCCATTTATGTGATCTACAACATCATCTTTTTTAGCATTTGTTAAGAGACGTTGGAGGCCGATTGTACCTTTTGTAGCAGATACATAAGCCCGTACATAATATTTTTTGCTTTTGGCTATCCATACTGCTGCCCAACGATACTCACCAATTTTCTCCAAATCTTCAGCATCAACTATAGCAATTTGTCCCTGCGTCAACTTAATGTACGCGGTTTTGCCATCGTTGCTAAGATAATATTCGTTCTTCATGTTCAGACTCCTTCGTCTAAGGTCGTCTTTGAGGGAATGTAGCAGGCGTTGACGAGACGCTTTTCGGATGCCTCCTAGCTACAGGTACATACTACATCATATTTTCAGCCGTGTCAAATGCCAGCAATGTTCAGGGCACTGGCAATCGTACTCGCTACCTGGATGACACTGTTGCTGTTCAAAATACTACTTCCCAACGGATCGAGGATGTCCATTGCGAGGAAACTGATCGAGCTAGTCACAGGCTGGTTGGCGGCAATATTGCTGTTATAGTCCCCAGCAACAGCCCCCACATAGGTAAGAACAGGAATACCGTTTGCTCCAAAGACGGAAAACGAAAACTCGTTATTTGCGAGCACTTCTGCTAAAGTTGAAGGATAACCGAGAAAAGCATATCCGTCCGGCGTGAGTTCGAAATAGTCGATGGTTAAGCTCGGAGAAAGACGTAACTGTTGTATTTCTTGGGGAAGCGAGCTTCCAATTCCGTACAACTGCTCCGCACCTAAAGACGAACTCAAGGTGCTCGTCTGACAATATGCGATAACTTGGTCCCCCAATAAGCACTCAACCGCATTAGCGTTTTGTACTTTGTAGTTCAACTGCTGCTGGTTAAATGAACTCATCGTTTACTCCTTAAACCGAAGCATTAAGCGGTTGTACATTTACAAATTCGGTTATCATGCGATTTTGTCCAACGAACACAACACTAACGGTAATCGCGACAGTTTGCGTAGCGCCATCATACGTCAAAACCAGAGATTTCGCATCCCAAGAACTCAGAATACCAGAGCTACCAGGGCCAGTATATTTCAACTGGTTCAGCGTCGATGTAATCGCCTTTTTAATCTTACCAAGACTGGAAACACCGGCATCTATGTCGCCCACGTAATTTTGTGCAGTCTGAATCAACGAGTACGCCAAATACTGTCTACAAGCAACCTGTTGATTAAACACATTCTCCGGCGAATTATCATTTTGCCACGTCGTGAGGTCACTCACAATCGTCGGCACACCCGTAGACTGTGGCACCCGTAGACAAATCACACCGGCCTGCTGCAACTGGTTAATCTGCGAGGTCGTCAGCGCCACTTCCACGCCATTACCCACCAATGCTTTCGAGGTCAACGGTTCCGCCACACGATTGCCAGCCGCCATAGCCGCACAAGCCGCAGCCGCGTAGAGCCCACCGTACAACTGGTTCTGTCCAGTCTGTAAATTGGTACGCCAAATACCGGGGTAAACGTAGGACGCTTCGATAGCGTTCATGCCCCGTGCATTTGCTTGCGTCGTTTGGATCGTGTCACCGACACTGGAACCCGTGAAGAACCGGCGATAACGGCGCTCAGTGATGGAGCTTGCGGTAACGGCATGTTGCGTACCCAGAGCCGCAATACCAGCTTCATTGGTATCCGCAGCCACCGTCCAACCGGAGATCGTCAGCGCGTAGTTGAACGCATTGGCGTAGTCCTGCAACGTGGGTACGACGTTGGTAGCACCCGTAAAGTAGGTGTAGCCTATGTCTATAGGGGCTACAGACGGCGAAGAAGTGATGC
>JAKAXF010000058.1:0-1451 GCA_021816645.1 Microcaldota archaeon
ACCGCTGGCGATATATACCAAAGGCGATGGTGTGGTTCGAAGGTACGACAAGGGTGCGAGAAGCGAGAGGGAATTGCTTGGAATACTCTACGACAACTCGTTCTCTGTTATGAGGTCCGCCGGAAGCGGCGTAAACTCTATCAGCCCAGATATAATAGCGTTCAGGGACAGGAAGGGGGTGGCATTCGAGTGCAAGGCGTGGAACGGCACGAGCGTCTCCATACCCATAGAGAAGCTGGATACGCTGAAGAGATGGGAGAGCAACACGGGTATGGATACGTACATAGCGTGGAGGATAAACGGGAAGGGCTGGTTCTTTATTAGCCTTAGCGAGATGTCCAGAACGGAAAAAAACTACACTATAACCATGAGAAAGGCGTTTGAGATCAACAGGAGGCTGGACCGACTGATCGGCACGTAGAAAGCTAACGCTATAAGGGAGTAACAAAAAGAAACAGAAAAAAAGCTAATAATACGTACGAGCGATATCAGTAGTCTTCGGATTCGTCCTCGGAGTCTTCGTCGTCGGGGCCGAATTCGTCGTCGTCTTCGTCGTCTTCGTCGTCTTCTGGTTCCTTTTTTTCGTCTTTCTCTTCGAATATCGGTATTTTTGGCATATTTACACCGAACCAAACGTATGCATGTCACTGCACACGAGATTTCATAAATCGTATAAACCGATTAATATAAATATCTTGTCGTTTAGAGTGTTGACGCCTCTCTATACTTGGCTGTAGCTGAAGAGGGAACATCGAAACCTTGTATACGACGTAACCCGAAAACAAAAACATATATATTTTTGCTTTGCTATAGTAAGTTAAGAGGTATAACCGAGTGTCAACGTTTGCGTGACGCTCTTTTGAATAAGCCAGCAAGTGCCCGTTTTGTGCTCGTGCATCGTGCTTATTATTGCAGTATTACATATTTGGATATTGAATTACACTTAAATGGTGAAATATATGGCAACACAGAAACCACACATGAATTTGATTTTTATAGGACACGTAGACCACGGGAAGTCTACAACTGTTGGAAGGCTCATGTTCGAGACTGGAGCGGTCCCGGAGAGGGAGATGGAAAAGTACAGGGAGCTGGCCAAGCAGTACCACAGGCCGTCCTTCGAGTTCGCGTTCGTGATGGACGCGCAGAAGGAGGAGAGGGAAAGGGGTATAACCATAGATATAGCACACAAGGAATTCCAGACTCCTAAGTACTACTTTACAATAATAGATGCCCCTGGCCACAAAGACTTCGTAAAGAACATGATAACTGGTTCTAGCCAGGCTGACGCGGCTGTGCTGGTAGTAGGAGCAAACGAAGGAATAGGCAAGCAGACCAGGGAGCACGCGATACTTGCGAACGTGCTTGGAATAGAACAGCTGATTATCGGGATAAACAAGATGGACATGGCGAACTACGAACAGAAGAGGTATGACGAGCTGAAAAGCGGA
>JAKAXF010000058.1:1461-4523 GCA_021816645.1 Microcaldota archaeon
CTCGACATACTCAAGCCTTTGGGAACTAAGGGTGTTGATTCGATACCGTTCGTACCGTACTCTGCTCTAACCGGAGAGGGGGTTTCCAAGAAGTCAGATAAGATGCCGTGGTACAGCGGACCTACGCTGCTCGAGGCGCTCGATACCCTGAAGGAACCTTCAAGGCCAACCGACAAGCCGCTCAGGCTTCCAATAGAAGACGTTTACAGCATATCAGGATTCGGAACAGTGCCGGTAGGAAGAGTAGAGACAGGAGTACTGAAACCTAACGACCAGGTAGTAATCATGCCCGCTGGCATAAAGACAGAGGTAAAGAGCATAGAAATGCACCACCAGCAACTGCAGCAGGCCATACCGGGAGACAACGTAGGATTCAACATAAAGAACGTAGACAAAAAGGATATCAAGAGGGGAGACGTTGTCGGACCGGCGAGCAATCCGCCTGCCGTGGCTTCGGAGTTCACGGCTCTGATAATAGTGTTGCAGCACCCGAACGTAATCGCGAGAGGGTACACGCCAGTGTTCCACATACACACGGCTCAGCTCGCGTGCACGATCGTTGACATACTCGAGAAGAAAGATCCGAAGACGGGCCAGACGCTCGAGAAGAACCCCGATACGATAAAGACAGGAGACGCCGCGGTAGTAAAGATAAAGCCCACGAAGCCGATAGCGGTAGAGAAGTACAGCGACTTCCCTCCGCTTGGAAGGTTTGCGATAAGGGATATGGGAGAGACCATAGGCGCGGGAAGGATAATAGACATAGTACCGTTCCAGAAGTGAGGAGTGAATAGATGTCGACAGCAACCATAAAACTCTCAAGCCTGAGCGCGAAGGACGCGGACGCTATCATGCAGCAGATCAAGACGATAGCGCAGTCCCTTGACGTGAAGTACAGCGGTCCCGTTCCGCTTCCCACAAAAATGATCTCGCACACGACCAGGAAGACGCCGTGCGGGACTGGGAGCGATACCTACGAGAAGTGGCAGCTTAGGATCCACAAGAGGCTGATAAAGATAGTAGACGCGAGCGAGCACGCACTCAGGCAGATACTAAGAATTCCGGTGCCTGACACGGTACAGATAGAGATACTCCTTAGCTGATCGCCCAGTTTCTGCTTTTTGCTTTTTTATTTCCTAATTTTTATATTCTATTTTTGTTTTCCGGGCTTTCGTTCGATACACTGAATGAACCAGCGGGCAACTGCTGCATCACCTCATCGATATCGCGCAGCCCGAGGAATCGCATTATCTTCTTCGCGGAATCGGATTTCTTTTCTTCTCCTGGTGATATCAGGCAACCGCCGGAAACCTTCAATCTTTCAAACGTTTTCCTTGGCACAACCTTGAGCTTCCCGCCCTCGCTGAAAGCCGCGAGGCCGAGCTGCGTGTTCCTGAACCATTCACGGTCTCCGCTCAGGAGAAAGCTTCCCGTGCCCAACGACCCCTTTCCGGTTGACTTGCTGACCTGGTCGCGCCTCATAGCGTAAACATCCACGCTGGGGGCACCGTTCTTCCACGCGCTGGAGTAGCTTGCGGCAAACTGCGCCGATTCCTCCCTCGCTTCGGCGCTTGATCCGGCGCCGCGCTTTAGTATCACCACGGAGGCTCCGAATATGTCTGCGTGAAAAAATAGATCCCCTTCATCAAAATGCTTGGAGTTTAGCGCTTCGTTCTGCACCGCGTCCCTTCCGCCGATCGCCATAAGCCCGTCGCTAGTGAAGAACCAGTGAAACTTCTCATACCATTCCTTCTTGACCTTCAGGAAAGCCTTCTGCTTCTTTTCTTCGCTTTCGCCGCTCTTCTCCTCCATCTCCTTGAGCTTCTTCTGCAGGTCTTCGATAGCCTTCATCGCTCCGGCCTTCTTTTGCAGAAGGCTCTTGGAAAGATTGTAGTACTCGTTTGCGTTGGCCTGCGGACTTTTTGTGAAATCCACTTTTACTCTCATTGTACCATTTACCAACTATACCAGGGACAAGGTGCCCGTTATTATCAACGATACTATTATGGCGATTATGAGACCCAAAACGCCAACTATTAGGATTCCGAGAAGTATTATCTTGGCGCTCTTGTTGAATTCTTCTCCGCTAGGCTTGTAGCTTATCGCGAGGATTCTCCTGGAATCGGAATAGAAGTCCTTCATAGATTTTATTATATTAAAGTTCATATGCTCACTCGCGTGCGTTTGAAGATAGGCGCAAAAAGATATATAGATAGACCGTTATATCTTTTTAAGCTTTGCCCATTGTGCATGCGATATCGCGCAGATTTGATGGTAATAGAATGAAGGACAGATACGACGCCGTTGTGATGCACTACGGAGAGATAGGCGTTAAGGGCAAAAACAAGGGTACCTTTGTAAACACGCTCTACAGGAACGTCAAGGCAACACTGCGCGGGGAGAAGTATGAGTCTCTGAAGAACATGCGCGACAGGCTGCTGCTTAACCTGAGCCCCGAGTCTGACGTTGATTCTATAGTCGGAAAGCTGGGCTATGTGTTCGGGTTGGCGTGGTACGCTCCCGCATACGTGGAGAAGAATAACGTCAAAGATATTGTAAATAGGCTCGTTGAGATGTCGAAGGGACTGAAGGCGGTAAAGGTTGTTGCCCACAGAACCTACAAGGACGTAGATTTCACCTCTGAATTGATAATATCAGAATTCATAAAGTCTGCGGCAAGCAACGGGGTTAACGCGGACAGGAACGCAGAATACAAGCTTTTTGTAAACGTCACAAAAGACGGAGCCATAATAAGCGGCAAGATCAGGGGACTCGGCGGGCTCCCTGTTGGTAGTTCGAAAAAAGCAGTAGTACTCCTATCCGGGGGGATAGATTCGCCAGTATCGGCATTTTTCATGATGAAACGCGGCATGGTGCCCGTATACCTGCACGTGCACGCATTTCCGGACGCAAAAGAGGCGGCTGAGTCCAAGATAGGCAAGATAGTCGAGGTGCTGAGCCGTTACTCCAACGGTGTATCTAGAACTTATTACGTTCCGGGACATATATTCCTCACATATGCGACAAAGGAAAGGAGCATGTACGAGCTGGTCCTGTTCAAG
>JAKAXF010000059.1 GCA_021816645.1 Microcaldota archaeon
TTCCGATCTCGCCGTCCTTGTCGGATATCACTGGCCTGCATGCCGCAAACCTGCTCTCGACTATGCCTATGCTCTCCCTAGTATACTGCTTCTTCTGGCCGGCGCAGACGATCCGCCATCTCGCCTTGCGGCCGCTCAACGACTTGACTGCCACGGCGTAATCCATTGAATCCACCCTACCCGTGTATCATCTTCGGCATGTGCACCAGCACCATCGGGATGCCGCCGATTATCAGCAGCGCTAGGCCGATCAAATCGGTCACCAGGCCGGTGATTGCCGCGAGCCCCATGCCTAGGTATAACAATAACAGGCCGATCATCGCTATAGCGCCGGCTAATACCGCGTTCTCCTTCAGCATGCCGAACATGCCAGGACCCCGTGCCTCGGCGGCGCCTGTGATCTCTTCCAATGCCGGAGCCGGCTGCACGGACGTCGGCTGATACTGTTGACGGACCTGCTGCGCGATGCTCTGGGCCGGCTGGCCCGCCGGTCGACCGTGCGCCGCTTCCCTGGCCGCCCTGGCCTCCTCCTCCGATACCACGCCCAACGCACTGTTAGCGTTCTCGGCGAGCCGGCCTATCAAGCCGCGAGAGAACGCGCCCTTCCTCTGCGTCGGTGGCGGCGCGGCCGGCCGATCCTGCAACGAGGCGAGGAACTCCTCTCGTGTCATCGTCTTTCTTGCCGCAGCCTCCTGTTCGGCCTTGTATTGCGCGATCCACTGCTCCTTGGTCAATAACTGCGCAGCCTGTTTGCGCGCCTCCTCCGCTCTTTTGGCTTCCTCCCTTTCTCGGGCGAGCACCTCCTCCCATTCCTCCGGCGTACGCATCTCGTTGGCCTGCGGCTGCGGCGGCGTCCTCCTGCGAGGCTTCCCCCTCGGCCGGCCGACACGCCTCGGTTCCTCTGGACTGGCCTCCGGCGTGTCTTTCGCTGGCGGTGCGCCAATGCTTTCAAGTTGTGCCATATCAATCACTTTGAGCGCTTTTCGTCAATCCCGGGCCTGGAAAGCTCCAGGTCCTGCGCCACGAGCTGCCCGTAACGCTCATACCTGCCTGAATATACCTTCATTTTACTGACCACCGCATCGAGCTGCTCAGCCGTATACGTCCCTGCATTTGCGTCAGTCATCTTCTCTACCTGCCCAATCAGCCCGTTCGCTCTGCGCAACCCATTCACTAGGGCAGCCGAAGCCGTCGTATTTATCGTGCCGTCGTGGCTCGCCTTCGCGATGATTGCGTCAAGCCCAGCCATCACTTTATCTATCTTGCCCAACAAGGCAGATACTTTGTCGAAATTATTTTTTGGCATTCTCACACCTATTACTGGATAGGTCACTGGATAGGTTACCCAGCAGAAAGATGAGTATAAAAAAGGTCGCGAACAGTCCGCAAAGCATGCCTGTGACGAATTGAATGGCAACCGCGACAATGGTTAACATCATGGCCGCACCAAATAACATCGAAATGAACACCGTGAATCCACTGAACCCGCTCGTTTTCTTCGTCATGACATGCTTATTTTTTTGCATTCTTACCACCCGAAATCTATGATATAAAGGATATTGGGCACCGAACCGACTGCATACAGTATGGCCCCGACGATCGTGCCCGCGTTGACGGTCAGTATCGCGACGACCGCGACGAACAGATTGGCGAGGCCCGCGCCCAATATCTGTATGCTCGAACCGCCGCCCTGGAAGAAATCCGGGTGGATGCCCGTCGTTCCCAGTGAATATACCAACGACGCGAGGAAAATGATTAAGCCGGCCAGATATGTATAGCGTAGTATTGTCATGGATTACACCCGCTGCTGTTCATCGTGATTCCCTGTTTCCGCCTGTTTCCTGCCGAATATGTTCTTCAGGCCGAGGTTGAGGCCATTTACGCCGGCCTTTAAGGTAGAGGCCATATCGGTAACGGCCTGTTTCGGCGCCTCGGTCACGATAGACATCGCGACCTTGTTGCTTTGGTCTATCAGCTCTTTATACATATTGTATGTTCCGGTAAGCACCCGCGCCCTGTCGTTTATGTATCCGGCCTCCTCGTCGGTAAAGGAATCGCCAGCCTGCTTGGACAACTCGGCTAGGCGCGCAAAGACCTCGTGGGCTTTGTGCAGGTCCGTCAAGAACGCGGACGTGCCTTTTACCGTGTTCACTATTCCGCCCCGGCTCATCCTATCGAACTCCTCATCCGCATCCGATAGGTGGGCACCGGCCTCTTTGATGATGCTCGTTATCTTGTTGAAATACCTGTTGCTCGACTGCGGCGGCACCGGCTCTTGCACGTCCTTCTTGACGCGCCGCTCAGCCGCGAACTTCTTGGCTATCTCGCCGGCCTTGGCCAACAGGCCCGCGTATCTCCCGTACTTTTCCGACAGGGCGGCGGCCCTCTCGTTCACCGTTGCGATCTGCTCCGGGGTGAAATCCTTGCCATCGTATTTCGAGAGCTTTTTTGCTATGCCGTCCGCCTTCCTCAATATGCGCGCGACGTTCGCTGTGGCCAAGAGCGAGTCCACCTTTCCCCCGCGCTGCCTTGCGAGGACCGCGTCTGCCCTGTCCATCAGCCTGTCCGCCTGATCCATCAGCCCGATGACATTTTCGAAGTCGCTCATTTAGCCACCTGCGATTGCTGGCCCTTGAATAACCCTACCACCTCCGGAAGTGCCCAGTGAAGGTTCGGCTGCCAATCCCTGAAGAACACGACGAACGCGAATCCGGTTATTTCAATCGAAGTTACCATAGGCCCGAAGAGAGGGGATGAGGACGGGAGCGCGTATATTATGAACACTGAAGACATCATCAAGACGAAGAAGAACAGCATGGCGAATTCGTTTATTACATTGCGAAAGCTTGTCTTGTGGATGTTCTTATGGTTGAATGCCAACGCCATTATCGCCAATGCCGCATCCACAGCGACGTAAAACGTAAATGCCGTTACCAACCATTGCCCTACGATCATTGCGTCCATACGATCACGAATGTAATTGTTTGCGTAATAACGGATTTATATACTTCATAACGTCAAATTCTCTCCGTTTGATATTATGTTCAGACAAGCGTATTACTATATAACCATTGTCATCTAGGGCCCGTGTTATCCGGGCGTCTCTTTCTTTTACATTCGGAAGCGAATGCCAATAGTCCCCATCACAAAAGATTACTATGTTTGGTTGAATTAAAAAATCTGCTTTTGTTATCCCTAAAAGTTTTTCTTCTGGTTCAAAATGAATTCCGGCGGCAGCTAATTGCTGTGCCACTTTCTTATTAAGAGAAGAATTCTCTTTTGGCATACTACTTTGATTTAACCGAATTTCTCTCATTCGCTGGCGTGCTTCGGGATGCAACGCAAACATGTTCTTTTTGCTGATACTCATATTTCTACGGATAGTTTCTGACCAAGATTTACCTTTATTTGCAGGCACGTGCCCCTTCTGAAAACTTCCAGGTGTCGCCAATCCTTTTTTTCCATAGTTCGATGGCTGGCGCCCTTTCATTGATTCGGAATGTTTTTCAGAATATTTTTTTACGCGAAGATCGTTTATCGTAAGACCTTTATTCCACGCGACTAATTTTCCTTCTTTGAACAATCTTTTCTTTGTTACGCTTTCGTTAAGATTTTTTCCTTTATGCGCTTCGCCGTTTTTTCTCGCCAGTTCCATGGCCTTTTCCTCTCCGTATAATTCTATATTTGTCCTGCCCTTATTATGCGGAATACGACCGACATTAATCTGGTTTCCTTTTTTGAATGCTATGAAATCACGCCGATTCGAAATCATGTTCCCTTATTCTTCTTCGCTTGGACCGCATACCATTCCTTTAAAAGTCCTGCGATTATTATACTCAGTTGACGTCTATTGGCAAGTTCATCGGCTATTCCCTTGAGTTCATCGGGTAACGATATGGTATACGTATTGGCCATGTCATCCCTGTATTTACTTAATTAGTATAGAAATGCTCCTTTAAATAGTTTTTGGTTGCTTAAATCAAACTCGTAGAGGAGATAAAGTGGCCTCAATCGCAGATGGAGTCTGGCAAGTTGCAGACATTTTTTATCGGATAATCCGATAAGAGTCTAAAGCTATTGCAGCTGTGTTTGCGATTGTCGTAGTGGCAGTTGCCGCCGTAATAATCGGCAACTTGCAGAGCTCCTTCGAGACGACCGTACCGACGAACAGCGCCGCGTACAACGTCCTCGGCAGCATTGCGGCTGCACTGAATCCCTTCTCCAGCTTCCTGCAAGTGGTCATACTGGTGGCCCTTGCAGCGGTGCTGCTATTCATCCTGATAGCAGCATTCGGCAGGAAGTCGCTGGCGGAAGCGGGTTCGCAGCCGGTCGGTTGACAACCGATTAGATATAGGGGGGAGCAAGAAAGTGTCCTGCTCCCCACCTCTTCATACCAGAGCGCGAGCTATAAAAAGCTTGCGCACATATTAGTTTGAGTGTTCGCTTGGCAATCTTACCATTGGCCACTGCTTCT
>JAKAXF010000060.1 GCA_021816645.1 Microcaldota archaeon
AATATTCTCCTAAGGTTGGAGGTTTAAAATAATGTATAAACCTAACAGCAAAAAAATGCTTACAGTATTGATCACTATAGCAATGGTATTCAGCGTTTTTGCAATTCTTGGATTTGCAGCAGAGCCAGGGTACGCAGCCCCAGCGACAAACTTTACCCTTTCGCCTAATACAATCTACGCATCTGGTACTGACACGCAATTCGCAGTAGTTAGCAGCAGCATGTCTTTCCCTAACAACGTACCGCTCTACTATGAGTGGTCATCAACCGGGTCCTGGTCAGGAACTGGAACAGTATGGTTTACGCTCTCGGGAACTACTATCGCATCAGGTACGCTAACACCAAGTCTCACTGCATCTAGTGGAACGTACTACTTCCTGGTTTCATCTGAAGCTTCTGGTGCCTCAGGTGTATTTGCATCTAATCCCATAACGGTATCCACGACTGCGCCAAGTATTTCATCCGTTCAATCTAGCGGCATAGTAGGAAGCACAGTAAATGTTACTGGTAGCGGTTATGCAGATAATTCCACAGTGGACATATACTTCCTGTATGATCCAGCATCTGCGACAAGCTTGACGTCCGCCAACATGGTAGCGTCGGCAACGGCATCTGCAAAGGGTGCTCTAAAGGCAAGTTTCTCGGTTCCAACTACACAGTATGGAACATATGGGATCATAGCAGTAGATACAAATGGAACATCTACGGAATACGCTTATAGTTCTTCGTCAGTTTGGTATTCGTCCTTCAGTGTTGTAGGGTCGTTACTTGTCAGTTACCCTAGCGGCAACTCTATCTATACGGGGCAAAGCTTCAGCGTTACTGGTACAGGATTTGTGGCTGCAGGAACAGTCACAATAAGCGATAATGACATAAATGCTTCAGGCACCCTCAAAACAACGCCTTCCACTATCACAGTCGGTAGCGACGGGTCATTCTCGGCGACAGTACTGACAATGGGTGCAACATTCGCATCTCTGTCTACTTCGCCACTTGCAACAACAGTTTCTGCGTCCGAAAGCGGCGTATCTTCTTCACCGACAGCAACGCTTAACGTTACGGCTGCGAGCATTACGATATCCCCTGGCACAATATCTCCGGGTGGGTCATTCACAGTTACTGGGTCTAACTTCTATCCGGGAGGTAAAATCAACGCCAACTCTATCACAGTTGCTTCTTCATCATATAGCGCAACGCTATCAAATTCAGCAGTCACAGTATCATCAACTGGTACCTTCTCACTTACTGCCTCAACCTTAACGTTCACCGGAAGCCTAGCTTCAAATAACAAGCAGACTGTCACAGCCCCCGAGGCACTTCCAACACCAGTGACAGTTGGTGGAAGCAGTACTTACTCCGCAACGGGACAGGTTAACATTTCTGCTCCGCAGGTGACCGTTTCATACCCGTCAGGATATTCACTTACAGCAAGTGAGAATGTGACGGTATCTGGAACGAATTTCTTCCCAGGGTCAACTATTGCAGCCAACTCAATAACTATAGCGGGAAAAGCAGGAACTAACACTGCAGTTGTAGTATCGTCATCTGGATCGTTCAGTACGTTATTCACGGTACCGTCAGCATCAGCTCTATCAGGAGTCTCTCTCGGCGTGAAGTCACTTACGGTAACTCAGATCACACCTGGTGGGTTGGCATATGAGAACTCAACAGTGTCTGTAAATGCGATATACAGTCAACCTACCGTGAACGATACTGGAATTGAAGTTTCATTATCCACCTCAGCAAGCGCTACAACATCCCTTAATCAACAGAACGTCGGCACAACGATATACTACTACCTGTTCGGTTACCCTGCATCACAGACAGTTTCTGTGTATATGGGTCAGGATCAGGTCGCTTCTAACGTAGTCACTGACGCGAACGGTGCTTACTCAGGTAGTTTCATGATCCCTGCTCTGCCAGGATCTACAACCGGAATTTCATACACAGTCCAAACACAATCCACGTATGGACTCCAGGCACATACGCCTTCAACTATATCCGTCTCTCCGGTTTTCATGATCAGCGGAACTGAAAGCTACTTCACATCATACAGCTACCTTGCAGCCAACGACTATTTCAACATAACTGGAACTGGATACGGTGCACTCGCTACGGTATCACTCACATTCTCGAATAGTATGTCAGACTCCAATCTTGATATTGCATTCGTAGCATCATCCGTGGAAACAAACGTTGATGGAAGCTTTACGGCTGAAGCTCAGGTGATGGATACTTCCGCTACAGGAGCCTCCCTGTTGACAAATAACATGGTAGGACTCACAGTATCAACCGCAACAGCAAGCTACAGCATCCCAAAAACCATGCCTGCCTTCTACGTGCTCGGGACGCCCACACTTGCGCTATTGGATACGACTTCAGGAAGTAGCCAGATTGGTACAACTGGTGATACAATCACAGCTGCAATTTCTAACGTGGTAAGCACGAGCATTGTGCCTATCTCGTATTCTGTAACGGGTTCTCTCGGAAAGTCGATCACCGGACTGACATCCAGTTCTAATACTGGAACGTTAACTGTGACATACGCAGTGAATGGAACAGTCACGGAAACCCTAGCAGCCAACATCACAAGCTTCCCGGGAACCACAACGACATTCCTTGTTTCCATTCCAGGAAGCACGGGATTCCTGCTTAATGCGACCGGTGGTCACAGCGTCAGCTCGACGCTTGGTGGATCATTTGTCGTTTATGCAGTAGGATTCGGTAAGAGCAGCTATGTAAACCTTGGCGCTACAGGCTCCTTGTCTCTAAGTGGCGGAAGCCAGACCAAGGCAGTGGATGGAGGAGTAGTTTTCTCGACTGTTACAATCCCAACATCGGCGACAGTCGGAACTTATCTGATATATGGTCAACAGGCAGCAACATCTGGAGGTGCTCCAACTTATACCACAGGACTTACCAGCTCACTGGTAGTTTCATTCCCAGCGAATCTTACACTCAGTGCCTACACTGGCAGCATAGGTACTTCTGTAACACTAACGGCATACGGCATTATCAGCGACAACTTCTACAACCTATACTTCGGAAGCGTATTGCTGACGTCTTCACCTGTTCAGGGGTCCGCACTCCCATCTTCATTCACGGTTCCAACAGTAGCACCAGGAATGTATAATGTGAGCGTGGTTCCAGTGGGATCGACAACACCAACTGCATCCGCTGGCTTCAATGTTACAGCAACCACAGTATTCAGCCTCAGCGTTGATGCACCCGTAGCATTCCCGGGACAGCTTGTGACATTTGCCTGGCCAGTTGCTGGCACGAGCGTATTCAGTGCGGGTTCTAGCACTTCAGCGGTTGGGCAGGTGACTGTGACGGTCTACCTCAACGGTACGGCTTTCGATACGATTCCAGTCTCTCCTAATGTCGGAACATCCAACACATGGCTCAACGGGTCATTCCAGATGCCCAACGATAACGTTGGAACTTACTGGACCCTGACGCTCTCCTACATGCAGACACAATACACTGCCGGCAAAACTGTTTCAGGCTCCACCGCGGCTGGTGCGTACATCCAGCTCGTAAGCGGGAAGGGAGCACTGCTCACTGGAATAACCTCAAACCAGACAGCGACTCTGCTAGCTGACATAAACAGCACTGTAAAGACGTCAATGAAGGTGCCTCTTTCTGAGCTCAATGCAACGGTAGTGAAACTCAACAGCACATCGGCTGAAATAACAACAGCATTCGGTAACATGACTGCAACACTCAAGGCAATAAACGCAACCGTAGCATCTGTAGAGACTGGACAGGTCCTAGTCCAGACTTCGCTCGGGACCATAAAGACAAGCCTTGCATCTTTGAATGCCACATTGACATCAGTGAACGGCAACGTGGCGACAATCAACACGGCAGTCGGCGCACAGACCACAACACTCAACAACATAAACACCACTGTAATGAGCAACGGAAACAAGCTCGTGACAATTAGCACGGACCTCGGAACGTTCTCTGGTACCATAACAAGCGTCTCCAGTGGAGTCGCATCAATACAGACCCAGATGGGTACAATACAGGCTAACGTCTCACAGATAGCGGGTTACACATCACACATTAACAACTCAACAAAGGCTCTGCAATCTGGGTATGGCACACTTGAGGTGTTCCTTGTTGTAATCATCGTGCTTGTTTTGATCACTCTGGTCATGGCATTCATGGCAGTCAATGCTGCAAACAAGGCAAGCAGACGGGCAACAGAAGAGAAGAAGCAGTAAACTCTAATAATTTTTACTTTTTTTATTTTATTCCATTTTAATTTCATTCCTTTCTATATCCGTTAATATTTCTGGTATGACGGTTCTTAATGCGTTATTAGTACTCGAAGTCCATAAGTGAAAAGGATTATCACCCAATTCATAATACGCATTGGTGAAGAGATTACTGCTTCTTTTGGTCTTATTGGTTTTACTTCTCTCTTCCTCGATTCCGCTTTC
>JAKAXF010000061.1 GCA_021816645.1 Microcaldota archaeon
TCATACCACCAGACTTGCCGAACGCCACGTAAGCCGGAGACGCGCTGTACTGCACCGTGTAGGACGTGTTCACCGGGTATCCTGTCAAAATGACAGAGCCACTAGCAAACGTATAATCATTCGTGGAACTGACTTGGTGTGTCTGTTGGTCGTACACCGTTACCGCACCCGACGCGGCGACTGATAAGTTCTGTTGGTACGGCAATGCCGTATCTCCACCGACGCGCAGAGAACAAGTAAACCGTTGTATGGAGTCAATCTCTACGAAAGCATCATACAGTGAGGCTTGTTCGTACACGATTCCTGCCGACGCGGGTAATGTGAGTACCGGCTGTGCGCTCTGAATCAGCCCCTGTGTGGCGTCCATAGATACGCCAGGCTCCCTATCCCCCGGAGCCATTGTAGAGTACGTGATAAGCCCCTGAAACGGCCCTACAGGCGGATTCCAATAAACACCCCGCCCATGACAGGATGTGCAATCTGGATCAGGACTACCGGGCATATCTCCGCCATACACACAAGCGCATTGGTTGCTCTGTAGCCACAACAAACGTACCCCATATTGACCCAGCAGCGTGTCAAACGGCGTCCCCGGTAGTACATACGGAGACATAGGGGGCAAATATGGTACGTTGGCGTTTCCCATTAGAGTGAAATCAGCATAGGACCAGATACCTTGTTTATCGCTTCCGCCAGTAGATCATCGCGCATTTTGGTAAACATGGCGATTTGCCCAGAAAAAGCACCCTCTTTATTGTAGCCAGTCTTATACTGGATACCGTCAACCGTCATCTCTGTGGTTACGGCACCGTAGTTCACGGATAATTGCATCGTGGTCAATGCCTGCACGGTAGCGGCGGCAAGGACTAACTGGAGCATGAAACTAAAGCGCCCGTTGTAATCGGACTTGTTCAGACCAGCGGTATATTGGAACCATAATCCGCCCGGAATGGACTCAGCAAACCCCATGAACGCGAGCTGCATAGCGAAAAGTGGCAACATTTGGACGTTAGCAGCAGGAACCAGACGTATTAGCCCAAAGTCCTCATCTTCCACAAACCACGTTGGAGGCACCCTAAAAAAGTCGTTGAGTAATGGGTAAATATAAGCGACGTTCTTAACTCCGGTATAGTATTTAGAGAATGTCTGCATTGTGTCTAAGTCAGGGAAAGCATTGGGGTTTCTCGCTGGTTTATGACGTAATTGTTGATACATCCATCCTTCGTCTTGCGCTCTTGGAAAGTAGAAATCATACGGGGCCTCGCTCAAATCATACGAAATTCCCTCCTGCTGAGTTATTCCGTTTTGCGTAATAAGTCCAGTAGCGCGAGTAGTTAAAGATTGTCTTGTTGGAGGAGCCGCAATCCATGTTGGGCACAAAAGAATTCCAGTCCTAGCCTCCACCCAATCTTCTGCGTAACGAATCCACTGGATAATCGTTGATGTAGGAATCGGAGTAGGAGGATTACCATAAATAGACAAAGGAATACCAACAAATCCTAACAAATCAGAAGGCATCAAACCCGTTTTAGTCGGAGTACTCTGAGCCCCGTATCCAATGGGAGTAGGTCCTTCAAGACTGCCACTAGCAGGGATGTTCCAGGTCCAGAGGGCCGTGGTTTGAACTAGTGGAGCCTCCAGCGAGGCTTCTTCCAATAAGGGCATCTTAATATACTCCTGCTAGATCGGGTTTCTACATCAGGTTCGCACGGGCGACAGAAATTGTATAGTGTTACGCCGTAATAACTATTGACAGCGTTATGAAAATCAAATACAATATGATTTTCATATATAGGAAATTTCATCATGGCATCAGGAGTATACAAAATCACGAACACAACCAACGGCAAAGTCTATGTAGGAAGCGCCGTTAATTTCAACAATCGGTGGAAAGAGCATCTTCGAGAGTTGCGAAAGGAGAAGCACCATAGCAGTGCTCTACAAAACGCTTGGAACAAGTATGGTGAAGACAATTTTGAGTTTTCAATTATTGAGGAGTGTGAAAGAACACGAAAGGTGCTTCTCGGTAGAGAACAATACTGGATTGATACGCTGGACTCCGTTGCAAACGGATACAACATCGCCAAGACTGCTGGTAGTCAACTGGGAATGAAGCAGTCTCCGGAGGCAATCGCCGCTCGCGTAGAAAAGAATACAGGCAAGAAGCGCACACCAGAAACAAGGGCGCTTATGTCCGAAGTCCAGAGCAACCGTTCTCCTGAGTGGTGCGCTAACATCGCAAAAGCACATATCGGCAAGAAGCATAGCGAAGAAACACGAAAGAAAATATCAGAAGCAACAACAGGCAGGAAATTAAGCGAAGATCATATTGAAAAGTTACGTGGCAGGAAACATACGCAAGAAACAAAAGCGCACTTATCAGAGATAATGAAAGCTCGTTCGCCAGAATTTATTGAAGAAATAGCGCAGAAGAACAGGGGGAAGAAACGAACACCAGAGCAAATAGCAGCTATGAGCAAAGTGCAAAGCAACCGTTCGCCAGAATGGATAGAAAAAAATGCAGCAGCAAACAGGGGGAAGAAAAGAACTCCTGAGCAAAGGGAACGTATTAGGCAAGCGCATCTTAGAGAAAAACGATCTCCAGAACAAATGGTAGAGAAGATAATGCTCTGTGTTCCGGCTGATTACTATGCTAGAGCATTAAAAATTGTTATGTCAGCGATTAAAAAAAATAAAAGCTCCAAATCATTCCCTGGAGTTCGAGAAGTAAAAAATTCTAAATTACAATACGGGTCAAGATTGATGATTAATAAGGTGGATCATACCTTCTGTTCGTTCGATACTCCAGAAGAAGCCTATGAATACAGAATGCTGGTATTGATGGAACTCAAAATGTTTCTCGAATCCAAACTCGCCAACCCACCGTGTTGACAAAACAACTTCCTCATGTTACCATGACAATACAAACACACCAGGAGAATCGCATGAAAATCGTAAAGTACGAAGGATATTTGACGCAGCAGAAGTTGTCGGCGCTCTTACGCGAAGCACTCAAGGACAAGTACGACTTATTCATGGAAGAACGGAAGGTGGCAGGAAAGCCGCGTTGCCGCTGGGATATGTACATGACATTCTCGAACGGACGTGAGATTGCTGTTGAATTTGACGGAGATCAGCATTACCGCGATACGCTGGTCATGAAGTTGGACCTTGAGAAAGAGGACTTGGCCGATGAAGCGGGGGTTGAGGTTGTACGTATTCCCTATTGGGTTCAATTGACTGACGAAACGGCCAAGCACTACTTCGGGGACTTGTTTGATGGTATTCACATCGAGCAGGAGTACCCGCACGGATTCATCAAGAGCAAAATCTTTCCGGCGTCCTACTGTGCTATGGGTGTTGAGCGGTTTACAGAAACTCTATACGATCTTCCAAAGGACGCCTTCTCTGCTGTGATTAGCAACCTTCTTGATCACGCTTGTGGTGGCGTATATGATTTTGAATTCGTTTTTCCAGGAGCGATGGCCGAATCGCTTAATGAGGTTTTCAAAGAAGGTGATCTAAAATTTGAAAACGTGGACGGCGTGTGTATGGTTGTAGTTTAGTACTAACCACACAACCCGTTTCTCATCAGGATACAAACCGCCCTAAACCCATTAGGGCGGTTTTCAACTTTCCTCATACCGATGTTTGCACAGTTCCACGGTATAGTCGTGCGTGAATCGTATGCCTTCTTGGGCGTTAGGTGTGTCTCTCTTTTCAATATGAACATAGATTCCTAGAGGGACGTTATGGTTAACCCACTTCTTGAATAGCGCCTCGTCACCATCGTACATTAGCACATCCACTGACACGTCTCTGGCAGGATACACAACCACATCAGCAGACATGCAATAGGATTCCTGTAGGCCGTTGATTAAGTCTTGTCGTGTGAACATGGGTTCTCCTATTTAGCGTGTAATCCGTTTCTTCTGAGGATACAAACCGCCCTAAAAACATAACTAGGGCGGATTTCACATTGGCGGAAGCGGTAGGATTTGAACCCACGGACCATTGCTGATTTTAGATTTCCCGTATTCTGCCACGCTTCCTTAAACTGGTTCAGAGCCGTGGACTCGAACCACGATTGACGGCTTCAAAGGCCGCTGTCCTACCTTTAGACGATCTCTGAAAAGATTGGAGCCCGCAACCCGAATCGAACGGGTGGCCTCAAACTTACAAGGATTGCGCTCTTCCAACTGAGCTATGCGGGCGAATTGGTCGGAATGGCAGGATTTGAACCTGCGACACCATGCTTCCAAAGCACGTACTCTACCTGGCTGAGCTACATTCCGAAAAGGAAAGCGAGATCGGA
>JAKAXF010000062.1 GCA_021816645.1 Microcaldota archaeon
CCGATCTTCCGCGATATTCGCACCACTCAAGACAGGATTCTGCGTAACCGTCAATTCGGTATTATGGGTCAACATAAGCACGGCATCGGGTACATAGATCGATCCGACTTCTCCAATGTTGGACGCGGAACCGAGCGCCGTCACAGTGATGGAAGTCAGCGCCGGTTCCTGCCAAATCGAGGGGCGGTACGGTGCGCTGGAAGTTGCCTGCGGATTGCCGGACTGCACGACCAGGCTTTCGACAACTGCGACGGCCAAGGCAGCATCTTGGACGGCTGGAATAATCGCGCCCGCCGCGCCGCCTAGAAATCCAGCGACATTTCCGAGAATAGGGAGAGATGCCATCAGTACCTTCCTTTCCCGTTGAAGTATGTATCGCTTAGTGGTACACTTGAATTGTGGACGCCATAAAGACAGTGCGATGTAAGCTCGAACCAACGGAAGAACAGAGGCAATCTCTGCTTTCCACGTTGGACAAGTTCGCTGCTGCCTGCAATGACGTTCTGGCAGTTTCCAACCGCGAGAACGTGCGCCAGCAGTTTGCGTTGCATAAACTTTGCTACTACCGTATCAAGTCCGAATATGGCCTTACTAGCAATTATGCTGTCCGCGCCATTGCCCGCGTTGCCGCCAGCTTTGGCAAAGGGAAGAAAACTCCAACCAGATTTGAGCCAAGCAGCGCAGACCTCGATAAAGACTTGCTTCGGTTTATTGAAAAGTCTGAATCCGTCAGTCTGTCCACAGTGGATGGCCGGGTCAAAGCCAAACTCTCGCTGGGCAATTATCAGCGACATCTTCTCCAAGGCCAGAAACCCACAGTGGGAACGCTGGTGCTGGAACGCCACACCAAAGAACTGTATGTCCATCTGGTGCTGCGTGAAGATGCTCCCATACCGCCGCCGCCCGATGGTTTTCTGGGCTGCGATCTTGGCATTGCAGAAATTCTCACCGATTCGGATGGCAACAGCTTTAGCGGGTCGCAAGTCAAAGGCATCCGTCATCGCCACCGTCACCTTCGCACCAAACTGCAAAAGAAAGGCACGCACAGTTGTCGCCGCCTTCTCAAGAAGCTGTCTGGCCGCGAGGCACGTTTTGCCAAAGATGTGAACCATGTTATCTCCAAGCAGGTTGTTACGAAAGCTAAATGCACAAATCGCGCCGTGGTGCTGGAAGAATTGAAGTGCATCCGCGACCGAATTAAGGCTAGGCTGCCGCAGCGTACCGTCCTGCATTCCTGGGCGTTCAATCAACTTAAACTCTTTATTGCCTACAAGTGCATTGCCGCTGGCGTCCCGATGGTCTCTGTCGATCCGCGAAACTCCAGCCGCGAATGTTCCCACTGCGGGCATACCGAGAAGTTGAACCGAACGTCCCAAGCCAAGTTTCTGTGTCGCTCCTGCGGCTATCGAGCGAACGCGGACTTCAACGCTGCCAAAGTCCTTCGGGAACGCGGCAGGGCCGTCTATCAAGCGGCCAAACGTGACGAATTGTGCTCGGTTTCGCATAATTTAGTTGCAAGCCGTCTGCTTTAGCTGACGGTACTTGATCAGTTCCCCGTTCCATGGGCATACGGCCCAGTTACCGATTGCAAGCGGTTTCTCTTGGTATGCTTATCGAGCGCATCCTGCATTCCTTTCGATACAGAGGCTGGTAGCTCAAAGGTACTTGTCCCAGCAGGAACGTGGATATGCACGGAACCGATATGCACACTGCTAACTCCTGCTGCCCGATTGCCGTAATCCTGCACGCTTTGAGGGATGGCGGTATGGTTGCGAAGCGCCGCATCAAGATGGCTCGGCCCCCAGTTATAGGCCATCGCAGCTTCCCTTACGTTCCCGTGATATCTTGCGACCAACTGCGACATGTATTCCTGGCCACCCCAAAGATTTTGCGCTGGGTCTCTCGGATCGACACCTAAACTCGCTGCGGTTTTTGGCATCAATTGCATCAGTCCCATAGCTCCAGCGCTACTCGTCAATACCTGTCCGCCAGGACCGAATTGATGGCCACCGGATTCCATCATTTCCATGCGATGAAGGATGTTTCTGGCTTCAGGCTGAAGCAGCCATCCTTCCGTCTGATTTCCAATCGCTTTCCCGGTAAGCACCATGGATTTTTTGAAGTATTCATCACCTGCATGGTGGTTTCCCCATGCCCACGCTCCCAACGCTAAAGTTAAATCCCTGCTTCCCTCATTGGCCTGTTGGCGACCTCGCTGGAATTGTGAGCCGGTAGCTTTGGGAGGAGCCATAAATCCTGAGATGTCTCCCGTCAATCTCCCCATTTCATTTGTGATTCCTGTAGCCGCAGCTTTTGCGGCGGCAATATTGTTCACCGCGCTGAACGGTTTTCCTACCAATTCAGGATGCCCCGTCAAAGCGCCGATGATTCCGACAATTGCTGTATCCATCTGCTTGAAAACTTCCCAGATTTCCAACGAGACTTTTTTAACTTCTTTCAGTCCCCAGACGATCTTCCCGGTAATCATGGTATCGATGGCCGGTAGATTCTGGATCAAATAATCCACTGCGCCCTTCAAGCCGCCCTGCATCTTGAACCATTCCGGCGCGAGTCCCTGAATCAATTTGCCGATGAT
This sequence comes from Microcaldota archaeon, assembly GCA_021816645.1. Next base: position 2,597 of record JAKAXF010000062.1, read on the forward strand.
GTCCTGCAAGCTGTATTGCGCAACCACTCCAAGCCGCTGAAACTCGAATTTCATGTCGCGGACTAACACCATATTCTTTTCAAAGCCTGGCCCCATTTCCGCCAAGATGGTTTCCTGGTCCTTGAACATCTGCATGGCGCGACCGTGCAACTCTTTGTCCCAAGTAATATCTTCCAAGGTCACACCCAATGCTTTGAGCGTCATGCTGAGTTCGCGGCCTACCTTCTGCGTGGTGAACATGCGCAGGGCGAACAGGCGATAACTCTGGTCTGCCATCGCCACTTTGTCGATGAGTTTGACTGCACCGAGAGCCAGTCCGGTAAAGAAACCGCCCGCGACCGCTGTGGCCCCCAGTGTGACTTTTGCAATGGATTCCACGGAGGAAGTGGCTTGATGAATGGATGCCTTGAAACGCAGCAGGCTTGCGTTGTCTACCTTATAGCCGAGTTTGACGAGGTAACTTTCAAGGATGTTGTCAGACATTGTTTGCCTGCTTCCGCGCAGCCTGCTCCGCATCCATCAAATCGTGGATAGCTAACAGATCGTCGATAGTGTACGTACCATCGAAGGTCTGATGCTGCTGCCAGTATCGGGCCACGATAGGACGCATGAGATAAGCCTCTACGGTTGGAAAGTTTCGGAAAGAACCGAATCTGCGGAAAAAAAGGGGGAGAGATTGAACAGCACCGATTGCAGCACGACCCCAAAGAGGATTTTTACATCGTCTTCCAGCGCCGCATCGCCCATTTTCCCATTGGGCGCGCGCAGAGAAAATGCCGCGCCTGTTTTTTCATCAAACCGCTGCACATTGTCCAAGCACAGCGACACGATAGAATCGTAATCTTCCCGCTTCATAGAACGCAGGATGCGAGACAGCTCAAGCACAATCGATGCTTCGGCCTTGTCCGACACGTTCTCCATCATCGGAAGTCCCACCTGAAACATCAGCCAAGTTCCATCGCTGGCCCGCATCTTTTTCAAGCGGTACTTCCTGTCTTCGACTTCGATGTCCTTGAAAGGTTCTCTCATGGCAACAACGCCTCATTGGTAATTTGCGCGCAGATGAATGTCCATGTAACGTTCTGACCTTCACCCTCGTATGGCCGGTTCGGAATCTTCAATGGAATGGCTCCCACGGCCCGGTGAGAACGAGCATTGATGATGTCGGAAATTAGCCATTGTCCAGCCGCGAAGTTCAGCAAGTTCGCCTTGTCCGCCTGGGAATAGATGATGTCTACGTAGTTGACGAGATAAGCATCTAACGGGCTGGTTTCCTGGCAAGTAACAAGCATGGTGCCGTTAGCTCCAGCCATGTAACTCATCATCATGCCAGCGTCCGCAGCCACTTTCAAATTGACGCGGTCGCGAGACATTTCCACTTCTATCTTGTCGAGGCCCGCTTCGCCTCCCAAGGGAAAAGGTGGAAGGACCGTATTCGTGAAGACTCCGACAATGTCCTTGAAGCTGTATGTATAGAGAAAATTCGGCATTTTTCTTACCTCTGGACGTAGATTCCAATCGTGACGCTTTGCACCGATCCAGCTTCAATGAGAGACACATAAATCGGCATGGCCTGTTTTGCCGCAATTTGCGCTGCTGTGGCTGTGGAAAAAGATGGCGATTGCACTTTATATCCGGACAGGCCGACAGGCTCTCCCGAATGGTGAACGACCTCCTCGAGC
>JAKAXF010000063.1 GCA_021816645.1 Microcaldota archaeon
CTCGGCCGAATTGACCGAGTACCTGTCGGACACCTCGCGCAACGCCTTGCTGAACAACGCCTTCCTGTCCAGAACAACGGCGGGTATGTGCGCTGCTATGCTCTTCGGTACTATCTCGTCCTCTGGCAGGAACCCCATCACGCTGCCCTCGTATATCTCGCTTATCTCCTTGGGATGCACCTCATACCTTTTGTTGCCAGTCCTGTTCACCATCATCTTGTGTTTAATCCTGTATTTGTTGTAGAACGCCTCTAGCTTGACGGCGCTGGTGAGCGACGGTATGTCCGGGGTCGAAATTATCAGGGCTTCGTCAACGAACTCCAACTGCTGTACTGGGGTAAATCCAGGAGCCGAATCCAATATTATAAACTGGTAAGCGTTCGACTTTCCGATTGTGCTGTAGCCGTGCTGGATCCATTCTGGTTTTGCGAAGTACGGCGGCTCGTTTAGTGTGCCGGTTATCACGTGCAGTCCAGTAGCTCCGTGCACCGAGGTTGCCTGGGTCAGCGTGGCCTTTCCCGAGATGAGCTCTTTTGTGCCTATGTTAGCTTCGCTCATACCCAGATGGATGCCTACTGAAGGATTTGTGGTGTCTACGTCCATTAGCAAGGTTTCGTACCCCATCCTCTGCAATGAAACAGCCAGATTGACCGCTATCGTCGTTTTCCCAACTCCTCCCTTGAATGAGGAAACCCTGATAATGTACGGTTTCATGATTGTTCGCCCCTTTGCACCTGCTTTTTGATGTGCGCCAGCTCCTGCGCCCTCTCTATGCTATACTTGGGTTTGCTAAGTTTCTTATGCGTTTCGACGACTATTACACCGACTATTATAACACCTATAATGGCTAACGAAGGAACGATATACTCCTTGGGTTCTATAGAGGGTGGTGAAGGTGTCAAGGTCGTTGCCACGCTCGTGGTGATGGGCTTCGTGTACGGCAGCGCTATCATGTTGAAAGAATAGTTCTCGCTTATTCCCTGTCCGCGTACGTAGAGTGTCATTATATACGTCCCGCTTTGCGCGGGCCCAGCTACTCCAAACGTTGTGCTGAATGCAGTGTTTGGTGCAAGCTGCATCCTCTGCACTCCGTCCAGTACGTTTACTGCCGGCGGCCCTACAAGGCTCAGCGTAACGTTGTTCTGCGATGTTCCTGTGTACAGGCCGCTGAGCGTTATCGTAGCCGATTGATTAGTGTAAATGGTAGGTATGCTTATGTAAAGTATGTTTACGGAGCCGGTCTGCGTTGCAGAAGGCACGGTGAGCGTAACCGGGGTGCTTTCGATCGCAAACAAATCAGACGCGTTTCTTACCGAATAGTAGACCGAAGAACTCTGTCCGCTTGCGGAAGGAGGCAGGCTCCACGTAAGCGTGTATGTGCCATTTCTCACAGTTACGTTGCCCGGCGCTCCGTACAGACTTATGTCTCCCTTGCTACTTGCGACTATGGAAGGCAGGCTTATGGATATGGTTCCGTTGCGTATACCTTTGTCGGTGGGATTGTACATGATTATCGTCCCCTGCACGGTTTTTGATGAGTTCTGCAGGCTGATGGTGTTGAGAAGCGAAGGGCCAGATGAGTTCTGTCTTTGCACGACACATGTTACGTACTGTGTAAAGTTTGTCGGCGCGCTGCCAACGGCAGTAATGCTCTCATTTATCGGCACTACATATGTTCCGGCTATAGAGTCCGGAGCGGCGCTAACCAGCATGCTCACGCTCTGGCTCTGGCCCGGGAGAAGGTACATAGCCTTTGAAGAAGTTGTGATCGTGCAGCCCGATACGGGGTCGGTGAAGTTTACCCAAACGGGTACCGAATTGTGGTTATAAACCTCTAATTGACCCACCAGATTCTGCCCTGTCAGAAGCGAAACGAGCAGCGGGGTAGAAATGTAGGAGACGTTTGTTATCACGGTAGGGGGTAGTGGTGTAGTCGGAGGTTTTGTGGAAGACGATTTCGGTTGCGGGGTTACGTTGTACCTGGCGGTGGCTGTTTTTGAAGTCAGCGTCGCTGAGTTGTAAGTTCTACTACCTACCGTGTATTGTGTGTAATAAGTGACGTTTTCGTACACCGTGTAGTTGCCGGTGTATGGAGTTATTGACGAAAGCAGCAGAGTTTTCGTTTCGTTGGAGCCCGGAGCTATTGGACCTACTGTGTAGCTGGTGTTGTTGGTGAAACCGTTTGGCCCATTTATGTGAAAATGTAGTATGGTGTTGGAACTTGAAGCGAGTTCGCCGTTGTTGGTCAAGACCTGTGTTATGCTTACCTGTGAATAGAGGGTTACGGGGCTGCTGATTGCTGTTATCGCTACGCTGACGTTTGCGGGCTTCCTGACGTTAAACTTCCTTAACGATGTGGAGTTTGCTGATTCTTTGTAGTATCGAGCCGGGAATGTTAAGTTGATGTAGTAGTTCCCCGGAGCGAAAAGGGAGTCGTTCACAGAAACGTTGAACACCTGTTCGTTGCCTTTCAGGTTATTTGCAGTTACGGGTTTCCTGTATGTGTAGTTGCTCTGCGACGTATTCACGTTCCATATCGTGACACTGCCGTTTATCTCTGGTATTGTGCATCCCGCTAAGGCCTTGATTGAGTAATTGAAGGTCAGGTTGGCCACTAGGGCGTACATACTTTGAGCAGTTAGGTTTATGTAGAATGGGCATATTACTGAGACGTTTGCGTCTATGCTGTTCTGCGTAGAATTTGCAAAAACCTCCGGTGCGGCCACCACGACCAGAAACAGCATCAAGACCAGGATAGGGGCAAGAAGTGCCCAGTTGGAGTCCATACAGTCAGTTTAATTGGAATGCATATTAATTATAATTTTGCTGGTATCTCGTTCCACGCACTGTTTCAGGATATCTCTCCCACGACCGTGGCGCCGTTTGTCGCCTTGTCCCTGTCAAGCATGTAAACGGCAGCGGAGCTTATCTCCTTCAGGTTTTCGTCGTGCGTTATTATGAACACCTGCTCCACTATCTTGGGCAGCGTGTTGCCCAGTACCTCCATGAGCCTGGCTATCCCAGCTCTGTCGAGGTTGTGCGTCGGTTCGTCGAGTATCAGCCACTTCAGGTTCGGTACTATCACCATTGAGAGAGCTATCCTGAGCGCGAGCGCGGTTATGCTCCTCTCTCCACCGCTGGCAACGTTATCTACCTCTTTCCAACCCTCCTCTCCATCGCCTAGCGCGTTAATCTCAAGAACATAGTCGTCCCTTTTCGCCGACAGCCTGAGCGACGTATAGTCGCCGTACGGATACAGCTTCGGCCAGAGGCTCTGCATTATCGAGTTGACCGACTTGACGAGGTTGCCTCTCAGGAGCGTCTCGGTATCCTTCAGCGAGTCCCTGAACTTGTTCAGGTCGCTGACGATAAGTTTTCTGGTTTCTATTCCGGACTTCATGGACTCGAACCTCGCGATCTCCTTAGTCTTATCCTCTATCTGCTTTTCTATACCCGCTAGATACTTCCTCTCGCCGTCTATCGTTGACTTCAGGTTGCTTAGATCAGAGATCTTCTTCGCTAGCAAATCCTGCAGGTCGTAGAGCTTTTTCTCGTCAACTTTTATTTCGGATTCCTCCTTCTTGAGCGCGCTCGTCTTCGCTTCCTCTTCTGCCAGTTCGCCTTCGTAACTTTTCATCCTGCTTACGTGGTCGAGCTTCACCTTCGCCTCGTTATATGCGTTCTTTGACTCTCCAAGCTCTTTATCTATACTGTTTATCTTTGCAGCCAGTGCCTTTCTGTTCCCTTCCTCCTTTTCTATCATTCTGCCAACTTCTTCCAGGTCCTTCTCCACGCTCGCGTATTCCTTCTCACCCAATTTGTCCGCCAGCTTTTCGAGCCTGCCGTACTTTTCAGTCGCCTCTTTCAATCCCTTCTCTGTCCCTGACCTTTCACTTTCCAACCTCGATACGTCCTTCTTCAGTTTGTCTACAAGTTCTCTCCTCTCTTCAATAAGCCTCTTCCTAAGTTCATCGTCGAGCTCTCTTCTGCATATAGGGCACGTTCCCATGTGCTTCTCGAGCTCCGCCATCCACTTGGTCTCCTCTTCAAGCCTGCTTCTGTTCCCGGCTGCCGATTCGGTCAGCTCCTTAAGCGCCTTTATCTTTTCCTCGACTTCGCGTTCGAGCTCGTCCTTCTTCGATCCCGCGAGTTCATCGTTTATCTTCGCCTTTTCCCGCGCCCTTTTCTCAAGTACAGCTTTGTCGCTCTCGAGCTTACCCAAGATC
>JAKAXF010000064.1 GCA_021816645.1 Microcaldota archaeon
CCACTGATCGTAGTGCAGGTGCTCCGGGTCGTACCGCTCCAGCAGATCGTCCACTTGCTCCTCGGAAAATGAGTACCGCCTGGTCTCCTCTTCAAGAGCATCCGTCCCATCATTTACAGCACGATCCACAACACGACCAGAACCTCGATCCGCAACACCCTCAATCACCTCTGGCACAGGCCAGAACGCACCTTCAATCAATTCCCCATTGCGCCGGTATGCTTTCCCTTCTTCATCGGTGGCATGGACGAACATACCCTCGCTAGGCCGCCATGAGCACGGGTCACAGTAATCGAGCAGGTCCAGTTCACGGGCGACTTTCGGCGCGAACGCCTTGTACTCATCCGCAGTGACTTCGCGGCTCATGGGAATGAATATCCGCACGCGCCCCTTACCACGATGACTGAACGTGGTGTAGAGCGAGTAGCACCCGTCCCAGCCCATTATCACCCGCTCTTCGATGTCGTCGAAACTCAAGTCGCAGTCGTCGATGTCCAGCGTGATCATGCTGCGCGTCAGGAGTGAACCTTTGCGGAGCACACGACCATGAGCATCTGGCTCCCCGCTGAACGTACCGGCAAAGACCAACTCAGTATTCGCTTTCTGGTCCGATGGAACGACTCGCGCCTTGGATATGCGTTCAACGATCTCCGGCCAAGTGCCCTTGGTTGGGGTGACGGTGCGGTTCTTCGCACCAGGCGATGTGGCATAGGAAATAAGAGACTGTTGTTCTTCGGGCATGGGTGTCCTTTCAGGAGGGGTGAGTGTGAACCAGTTTTCCTGCAAGGTCTACGGTTTAGTGAGCAACTGGTGCTTGGTCAGTTCCACATCATATCGCCGCTCTCCACCAGGTAAGCGATAAGGAGTTATTACCCCCTGTTTCTCCCACTTACGGAGTCCTTGAATGGATACCCCAAGTAAATCAGCCATAGTACGGATGCTGACTAGCCGAGATTGCTGCACTGGTTCTTGATCTTCCATGGTCATGCTCCCTGCACTTTCTTTGCCAACGCTTCGATCTGATTCCATTCCTCCGTAGCGAATTCTACACCATTCATGATTTCCAGAAATAATGAAGCCAAGTCTTGCTTTAACAATCGCAACGCATCGGCCCGATCCTCCTTATACCCGCTCAAAAGAGTTTCCTCATATTGACACAATAATCGCAAAGGTTCGCTCGCATCATCTTCTCCGATAAACCCAGCAGGAATGTCAGAAATAGTAACCGCCTCAACGAGCGCATCAACACCAGAGATCGTATCAATGATCTTGTCACAGTCAGACCGGCTCAAATGCTCCAGCTTGTCGTATTTCAATGCTTCTTCAATGGTGTACATGAGTAATCCTCCGCAGTAAGAAATGAGCATATCACACGCTACTACAGGTGTCAACTGCTCCTTGTCCAAATCCTCTTGCATCCCCATTCAGACTGTGCTAACATCTCTCCTACATCAAACCAGTAAACGCAAAAGGAACACCGCAATGATTGAAGAGATCCTCAAAGACCTGACCTCCGCCATCCGCGAATTGAACACCACGCTCCAGCAGCAAGCGCGAACAGAAATACCGACAGATATACCGGAACCGGAGAAGCACGAGCACAAAGCCCAAATCGCTAAAGACAAGACCGCGGCACCAACGAATGCCGCCGCTGAACCAACTCCTACGCCGACCGAAGTCGCCGAACCAACAACTACCGAACCAGACCTTGAATCACGGCACCGTGCGCTCCAGTCCTTGTGCCTCCAGATTGTCCGGGCCGACCCGACCAAGAAAGCGCGACTGAAGAGTATCCTGGCCGAGTACAATGCAACTATCGTGTCTGACCTGACTGAGACCCACATGGGCGAAGCGGAACGGCGCATTCAGGACTTGGCGTAACGGGTGGCGGCGCACGCGAAGTTATCCGCATCCTCTTCGGCGCGATGGCTCTCGTGCCCTGGTTCCGTGCAAGCGACGGAGAACCTACCCGATCCTTCTTCCAAGTACGCACTAGAAGGGTCTGCCGCGCATGAACTTGGGGAAATTTGCCTAAAGACCGGTAAATGGTGCGCTGAGTTCCTTGGTAAAGCTCTCCCTGAAACTCGGTGGACCGTAGATGAGGAAATGGCGGGGTTTGTACAGGAATACGTGGACCTGGTTCGCCAGACCGATAGCCGGGGAGATATGGAAGTAGAAGTTCGACTGGACTTCTCGCATATCGTCCCAGACGGCTTTGGCACGTCGGACGTGGTGATCTGCAACCCAGTCACCAAGACGCTCACGGTAATTGATCTCAAGTACGGTAAAGGCGTCCGGGTAGAGGCGGAAGAGAACACGCAGGCAATCCTGTACGCGCTAGGGGCACTGAATGACTATGACCTCCTGTACACCATCGAAAGGATCGTCTGTGTCATCATTCAACCACGCCTGGATCATGTGAGCGAGTGGGAGATCAGTAAAGAAGAACTCCTCAAGCGCGGAGAGGAAATCAGGATAAAGGCGCTTCGCTGCTTTGAACCGGACGCCCCAAGAGTCGCCTCGGAAAAGGCGTGCCAGTGGTGCTTGGCTAAGGCGTCTTGCCCGGAGATACTGGCGTATACCAATAAGGCGATTCTTGTGCAGTTCGACGCCTTTGACCCGTTGGACACGCTGCTACCATCCGTGGATACATTGACGGATGAACAAATGGGCAACGCGCTTGCGAGCAAGAAGCTCATCCTCTCCTGGCTCGATAGTATCGAGCACTATGCCACAGAGCGTCTACTACAAGGCGGTTCCTTCAAGGGCTATAAGATCGTGTCGGGCCGGTCCTCTCGCGCATGGGCTAATGAGGAAGCGACGGTTGAGGTGCTGAAACCGATACTCGGAGAGAAGCTGTACACGCAACCGGAACTGATCACCGTTGCCCAAGCTGAGAAAGCCCTTGGGAAGAAGCACAAGGACGCGCTAGACGGTCTGGTCAACAAGAGTAACGGTAAAGCGACGCTGGTTCCTGAGTCCGATCCAAGGGCGCCTTTGGGTAGCGTAGACGCGAGCGCATTTGACGCGTTTGATGAAATGGTGGTAGACTAAGCCTGTAGTTCAACTTGTGAAACTTAAAACTGGAGATATGAAAAATGAGTGACAAGCCAAGTAGCAATATTGTGATTAAGCTCCCCCGCGTACGGTTGTCCTTCCCTTCGCTGTTCCAGCCTACTCAATTCGATGAAAAGGCGAAAGCCAAATACTGCGCCACGTTCATTCTCGATAAGGTTGAGCACGCGGCTACGATCAAGGAAATGGAAAAGGCGATTGCCAAACTGCTCGCTGACAACAAGGTGAAGAGTCTCAGCCCTGAGCGGATAGCTCTGAAGGACGGGGATGAGTCCGAGCGTGAAGAAGATCATGGGAAGTATCTCATCAAGGCTAGTTCAGACAAAAGGCCGCTTGTGATTGATCGTGATAAGACGCCTATCACCCAGGCCGACGAAAAGATTTACGCCGGGTGCTACGTCAACGGAATTATTTCGATCTGGTTTCAGAACGATCCGAAGCATCCTGAATGGGGTAAGCGTATTAATGCCGCACTCAGCGCATTGCAATTTGCCGCAGATGGCGAGCCGTTTGGTTCCGGTGGCGCGTCGGTTGATGACTTTGACGCCTTTGACGACGAAGATAGCTTCTAAAGAATTTTTTGCAGCGCATCCCTCTTGGCCCGGTTCACATCGGGCCTTTTTATTGTTTAGGTACTTGACAAAAGAAGGGTTGGTGTGGTAAAAAGGGCGGAGCAAGAGGTGTTACCAGCACCAAATGCTCCTGACCAATCATCGTATAGGAGTACGACTCATGACTAGCCCACATTTTAGCAAAACATGTACCGTCTGTCAAGAACACTTGCCTCTAGATCACTTCTATAAGAAAAAAGGCGGAAAACACGGCGTAACGAGCATGTGCAAAGAATGCTTTTCACAAAAGGGCAAAGAAAGAAATTTCACATTTGATCCAGAGAAATTTGGTGAGAAATTAGTATGTTCAGTTTGCAAAGAATCAAAACATCACAGTTTGTTTCATAATAGCAAGGCTAGCCACAATGGAAAAGTACTCCTTTGCAAAGATTGTCAATCGGATATTAAGGCACAAAAAAAACAATCTTCCAGAAGAAAATTATGATAAAAGGCTAAGATTGTGTACAACTTGCAATGGAGAAAAGCTCGGTTCAGCATTTAGTAAAAGCAAAGCCGGAAAAGGTGGTTTATGCAG
>JAKAXF010000065.1 GCA_021816645.1 Microcaldota archaeon
AATCTTGATGAAGTTCTGAACGACTTTGAGATGCTCGCAAAAGAAGAGGAGAAGACAGAGGATGGACTTAAGATTGGCATAGACATAGTAAACAGGAGCGATACAGCACAACCCACGAGTGGAGATTCAGAGATAATACGTATGCTTTCAGAAAGCGTGAACAGCAAGCTTGGGATGAAGCCGGTGCTGGTCGGCATAGGCGGAGGAACCGTAGCGTTCTTTCTTAGGAAGAAAGGATTTCCTGTGGCTGTGTGGATGATCGACGATGGAACGGCGCACCAGATAGACGAATACTGCACGATAAGCAACATAACTACGGACGCAAAGGTGTTCGCCAGCCTGTTCACAGGCTAAGCGCCTACTTCTTTATCATGGTCAGCCAGGACGAGTATTTCTTGTCCTTTCCATGCACCACGTCTGAATATTTATTCGATATCCTATTCGTCACTGTGCCTATCGTACCGTCGCCTACGCGTATTCCATCGATATTTATTATTGGGGTTACCTCTGCCGCAGTGCCGGAGAAGAACACCTCATCAGCGGTGTAAAGCTCCTCCCTGTGAACCTGCCTCTCCTCTACAGTGTAGCCCATTGAGAGCGCGATCCTGATTATAGTATCTCTCGTTATTCCGATGAGTATGTCCGCGCTCTTGCTCGGGGTTATCAGCTTTTTGTCCTTAACAATAAAGATGTTCTCGGCCGATCCTTCCGCCACGTAACCATCGCTCGAGAGCATTATGGCTTCATCAAACCCTGATACCTTGGCCTCGTTGCCCGCTATTATGGAGTTGATGTAGTTACCGCTCGCTTTTGCCTCTATCGGCAGTATGCCTGAATTTATCCTGTGCCAGCTCGAAACCTTGCACGTTATGCCCTTCGTCTTGTTGAAGTACGATCCGAACGGCACCGCGGCTATAAATACGCTTACCCTCTTGCCGGCAGTGCTTACCCCTATCCTGTCATCGTTGTAAAATGCAAACGGCCTTATGTAGAAGGTTGAAGCCCCGTTCTCACTTACCACATCGCCGATCGCCTTTCCGAGTTCGGATGGCGTGTAGCCGAGCTTCATCGAATAGATCTTTGCAGTGTTGAAGAATCTTTCCACGTGATCCTTCAGCCTGAATATAAGGGCGCCGCCCTTTACTTCGTACGATCTTATGCCTTCAAATATGCCGCTGCCGTACTGCATAGAATGGGTTAGTATCGGTACCCTGGCTTCCTCGTATTCTACGATCCTTCCATCCAGCCATACCTTCTTTCCACCCTGGTTTTGCACCATGTTAACACTGTTAGACATACTCATGAAACCTTTTTTTATCTTTCCTGAGAATTAATATTGCGGAGTGAAAGGCATGGTGAGTGCAGAAGACGTCATGGAGGATTTTTCCGGGATGATATCCAGGAAAGATGCAGAACTTATAGCGAGCTCTTCAGCGCCTATCCCCTCGCGCACGCACGGGAGCAGCGATGATATAATCGATGTAGTTGGGCTGCTAGAATTCATCACTGCGAACGGCAGCACTGCGAAACAGCTTAACGCAGAACAACAGACCAGCGCCGATTATGCCGTGAACATCAGGGACAGGGTGTACAGGATATTCAACCAGGTCGAGTACAGCTATGGCGGGCGGAAAGGGGTGAAAAGGGACATAGTTCTAGGCAGGGAAGGTAAAACAATAAGGCTCACACTTTTCGATAATCTTTCAAAGCTTGCAGACGCGACTCCGCTCGAGCGCGGGGACGTAATCCTCGTGCGAAACGCGGCGCTCGACATGAGAAACGGGATTCTGAAGGGTGTTAGCAAGACCATTGTGCTGAGAATGTCGCCATCGCAGGAAGGTATTGGGGATTATTCACTCCTGAAAGGTGGTGAGAAGAACATAGATGTTATTGGGAAGATTGTAGAAATTAATCCGATCAGATACGTCAACAGGCTCGACGGCAGCGGTCAGATAGGTGTGGTCGACTGCGTGATCAGCGATCTAAAGGACAGCATGAACGCCGTTCTCTGGGGATCGAGCGCTCTCGCAACAGCGAACATGAACGTCAACGACTTCATGAAAATAGAGTTTTGCAGTGTAAGGGAGAAGAACGGCACAAAGGAGGTCTACGCTACAGAGACATCAAGAGTGTTCACGAGCGGCAGCCTAGAAGGACGGCTCAGACCCTGATCACCTTTGGCCGTAACGCGCCAGGAACGATAGGTACGTACTTACTACCATCTCAGGCGCTGACGGTTTGGTCCTCTTTATTACACCAAGCAGGTCTGCCATGCCTATTACTACGTCCTCTCCTGTTTTGACTCTCTTCTCGAGAGCCTTGGTCTTGGCCTCCCTGCAGACGTTTGATATGTCGGCCCCAGTATACCCTTCGGTAGCCTTGGCCAGATCTGCGTAAACGACGTCGCCTCCGACGGGAACGTTCTTCAGGTATTCATAGAACAGTTTGGATCTGTCGCTTTCATTGGGCGGCTTTACGAAGATAAGCTTGTCAAACCTGCCTGGCCTCAGAAGCGCAGGATCCAGCATGTCCGGCCTGTTCGTCGCTGCCACTATCACCACGTTTGAGTAGTTCTTTATTCCGTCCATCTCCTGCAGCAGCGAAGTCGTCATCTGCGAAGTAAACTCGCTCGCCCCCTCGCGCTTCGGCACCAAACCGTCTATCTCGTCTATGAAGATGATTGACGGAGCGTTGTCGCGAGCCCTGTTGAACACGTCCCTTATCGTGGAGTTCGCTTTCTCTATGCCCTCCCGGGCTATGTCTGCACCGTTCAGCGTAAGCATCGTAAGGCCCTTGTAATCGTTGGATACCGCGCGCATCAGCATGGTCTTTCCAGTTCCAGGGGGCCCGAACAGGAGTACGCCGTTTATAGCTGGCACGTCGTACTGTTTAACCAGCTCAGGATGGAGGAGAGGTATGGATATTGCCTCCTCCATAGCCTTTTTGGCGTCTTCCATTCCAATTACGTCGTTTATAGTAGTCTTCTTCACCATTTCAACGTTCGACTCCTCGAACGATTGCCTTTCGAAATCAATCTTGAACCTGTTGTATTCGTCTATCTGTGCGAGCGAGGTCGAAGGCTTTTGTGCATCTATCGCGTCGAGTAGGTCCTCCATTGTTATAGCAAGTATAGTGTGCTTGCTTGCCGCACGCTGCGCCACTATCTGGGCAACGTTTTCGGTCATCACCTTTATGTCTGCTCCGGAGTATCTTTCGGTTTTTTCAGCAAGAGTGTCTATGTCAACGTCGTCTGATATTGGCAGTTTGTGCAGATACATCTCTAGTATCTTCTTCCTGCCGTTGAAGTCCGGAAGTGGCAGGTATATTATCTTGTCGAACCTCCCTGGCCTGAGTATGGCCTTGTCCATGACCTGCGGGACGTTCGTAGCACCCACCATTATAACGTTGCTGAGCTTCTGGAAACCGTCCATCTCTACGAGCAGCTGTGAGAGCGCGTGCCTGTGCGTCTCGTCGATGTCTGACGAATCCCTGCTCACAGCTATCGAGTCTATTTCGTCAAAGAAGAGTACGCACGGTGCGTGCTTCCTGGCTATGTTGAATATGTTCGCCAGCATTTTCTCGGTCTCCCCCGGATAGGCCGAGATCAGATTGGAAGCCTTGACATAGTAGAATCCTGCCCTTATCTCATTGGCTAGGGCGCGCATCATCATCGTCTTTCCGGTTCCTGGAGGTCCAAAGAACAATATCCCCTTGGCTGGCCTTATGTTGTACGCCCTGGATATAGCCTTCTGTTCTATCGGTGCCAGGACCGCGTTCTTAAGCTCTTCCTTCGTGGCTTCGTAGTTGCCTATGCTGTCGAACGTTTCGGTCACGTTTCCGGCCTCCAGATCCTCGAAAGCTTCCCCGAACTTCATCCTCAGGTCCTCCTTCCTCACGTCAAGTGTGCGCACCACCTTTACGTTGTAAGATTCAAGTACGTACAGCGCCGCCGGAGCTATGATAAAGCTGACGAAAGGCAGTATGTAGTTGGGTGCTTCGGCTGACGCACCACTAAACGCCACGATTACAAGATACGATATTGGGTACAGTATTCCGACCATGCTGGACATCGTACCCCTGTACTTTGATTTTAGGTTTGTAGCTGAAGAGTCCAAGGCCACGGCCATAGCGATAAGAAACGCGAGACTGATCAGGTAGTAGTACTGCTGCAGTAAAGAAAGCACAGACAGCCCAATAGCACCCGACACCATGTC
>JAKAXF010000066.1 GCA_021816645.1 Microcaldota archaeon
AGGGGCCATTGTCGCGTAGGTAATCAGACCTTGGAAGGGGCCATAAGGCGCGTTCCAATACACCCCTCTACCATGACAGGACGTGCAATCTGGGTCAGGACTACCGGGCATATCTCCACCATAGACGCAAGCGCACTGGTTGCTCTGTAGCCAAAGCAGATTTACACCGTACTGTCCCAAAAGCACGTCGAAAGGCGTCCCCGGCAATACATACGGGGACATAGGGGGTAAATACGGTACGTTGGCGTTTCCCATTAGAGTGAAATCAACATAGGACCAGACACCTTGTTAATCGCTTCGGCCAGGAGATCATCACGCATTTTGGTAAACATGGCGATTTGTCCTGAAAAAGCACCTTCTTTATTGTAACCCGTTTTGTACTGGATTCCGTCCACCGTCATCTCGGTCGTCACGGCACCGTAGTTCACGGATAACTGCATGGTAGTCAATGCTTGCACGGTAGCAGCGGCAAGAACCAACTGGAGCATAAAACTAAAGCGTCCGTTGTAATCGGAGTTATTGAGTCCTGCGGTGTATTGGAACCATAATCCGCCCGGAATGGACTCAGCGAATCCCATAAAAGCCAATTGCATCGCAAATAATGGTAACATTTGAACGTTAGCCGCAGGAACCAGACGAATTAACCCATAATCTTCATCTTCCACAAACCACGTTGGTGGCACCCTAAAAAAGTCGTTGAGTAATGGGTAAATATAAGCGACATTCTTCACTGCCGTGTAGTATTTAGAGAATGTCTGCATTGTATCTAAGTCAGGGAAAGATATAGGATTTTTTACCGGCTTATGGCGCAACTGTTGATACATCCAGCCTTCATCTTGGGCTCTCGGGAAAAAAAAGTCATAGCTCGACTCGCTTATATCCGCGTCTATTCCGATCTGCTGAGTTGTTCCATTAGCAGTAATAAGACCAGTAGCGCGGGTAGATAAAGACTGTCTTGTTAATGGTGCTGCAACCCACGTTGGACATAATAAAAGTCCCGTTCTAGCCTCTACCCAATCTTCCGCATAGCGAATCCATTGGATAATAGTTGACGTTGGAATAGGGGTTGGTGGATTACCGTAAATAGATAAGGGAATGCCAACAAAACCCAATAGATCGTTAGGCATTAAACCAGACTTAGTCGGGGTGCCTTGGGCACCGTAACCTATGACGCTAGGTCCTTCCAGGCTCCCACTGGACGGTATGTTCCACTTCCATAACGCCTTCGGTGTGACGTATGGAGCTTCTATAGAAGCCTCCTCTAATATATTAGGCATTGCTTATATACTCCTATCCGCAACGGTTTCTATCCAAGAATCCCATGCCAAGCGGGGGTTGTATAGTGTTGCTACGTCGCCCATACTTGACAACAGAAAAACAGTAGTTTATAATGAGCATACCAACTACGGAGGCGATCATCATGACTACTGAAAAACGCTGCACCGACTGCAAAACCACCAAGCCTATCAGCGAGTTCAACAAGAACAAATCTGAAAATGACGGATACGCGCATATCTGCAAAGAATGTCGCAAAGTACGAAGCCGTGAACGCTACGAAAAGAATAAAGACACGATCCTTCAAAAAAACGCAGAAAGGCGTAAGGAAAACCCAGAACCTTCTCGCCGTGCCGCAAGGGAGTCCAAGCGCCGTTCACGGGAACGTGCTCGCCAGGAGCCAACTGTGTGTCAACAATGTGGCGTTGTCATGGAAAGAATTAAGCACAAGCACAATAAAATATGCCCAGAATGTATGTATAAAAACCAACTGGCCCGTAACGCAGCTTACAATGCAGAACATGCAGAAGAAATTGCGCTGAAGAAAAAAGAATATTTCGCAAGACCAGAAACAAAAGCGCAGAAAAAAGCATATTATGACCAGCGAATGATGACGACTGGTACAGAGGTAAATCGAAAGCGCCGTGAGTATATGGCAACACTAAGAACTAATGAAAATCATATCGCGGCTCGACTAGCGGCATCGTTAAAGCACAGAAGCGAGCGCGGTACCACGTCGAAAGAGCACATCTTGCACCTATACAAGTGGCAAGAGGGGTGCTGTTACTATTGCAATCGTGAAATTCCAAAAGGCTTCCGCACTCGCCAAATGGATCACATCGTGCCGATTGCACTGGGTGGAAGTGCCGACCCCAAGAACATTGCTCTAGCTTGTCACGAATGCAACTCAGTATCACAAAAAGGTGCGCGTCTCTTGGAACGCGAGTGGGAACCTGTCAGTCTGAACGAAGGACACACCATCTATTCACCGATCAGAAAGTTAGTGGCTTCAGAACTAGCAGAGCATGGTGTTGAAGTATCTTGGGAAGATGACGTGCTTATCGCTAACGGAGTCCGTATTCATGCGCTCTCTACCTTCTGGGCTAGTGAACGGTATTTACCTAATGCCGCTGAGATCATCGAAGAATTAGAAGGAGTGATTCTCTACGACTATGAATGGATGACGCGCAAGTACGCATGGATGAATGTGTTACTGGCTAAATGCGGCGTCTGCGAAAAAATACCGGCTCGCAAGACTACCGTTTCAGAGATTGACTTTGACGATGCCAAGGCTTTCGTAAGCAAATACCACATACAAGGATTTCTCAATAGTACATTATATGTAGGATTGCGTTACAAAGAAAATCTTGTAGGAGTAGCTACGTTTTCCTTGAAACAGGATCAATGGGAACTTAACCGTCTGGTATTTTCAGGCCGTGTCGTAGGTGGGTTCGGAAAACTTCTGGCCTACTTCACGAGGAATTACCAGAACGGAAAGAAGCTGTTGAGCTATGTTGATCCTCGACATGGAGATGGTAATAGCTATTTGAAGTTGGGATTCAAACCCCGTGGAGAAACACCACAACCCATGTATTTCTATGCTACACCTGACGGCCTTTATCATAGGTTATCCGGCTCTCAAGGGCGCATGGAGCGTGATGCCGACTATTTTGAAAAGGCTTTACCGGAAGTCCTACTGAACAAGATCAATGGGCGTTATCGTGTTTATGGAAAGAGGCAGTTGCGGTTTGTGTTGGCACCAGCGTCATACTAAACGCACAATCCGTTTCTTCTGAAGATACGAACCGCCCTAAAAACATAACTAGGGCGGCTTCCGACTAGGTTAATTGTTCTCAATCTCCAAAATGTACTTAACGACATTTTCACTGAACCCATCAATGTGCGTCCACTTTCCGTAGCCAATACCGTTCTTGTTGTTACCGACATTAAGCATATAGCGCGTAGTGCCAAGAGGCAGTGCGTTTTTTGGCATATCCTCTGGATGGTTGGCGCAATCCTGTTCATCAGTAATGACGATGACACGATCAATACTTTTCTCGTGTTCGTTGACATAGTCCATGACTTGCTTTAGGAAAATACCTCCTTCACCCAGAACAGAGTTCATGCCTGTTATAGCATCAGTAAGCGCCATTCCGTGCCGCGCAGGGACTAACTTTGTTGCGTGAATTCGCCGACCATCGCTACCAGCAGTAGCGTACACAGATACATCTTCACACAGTTCGCGGATAATGGAAGCCGTAGCACAAGCGGCGTCCATGCGAGTCATCTGCGATTTTTCAGGAGGCTTCAACTTCCGCCGCACGATCCAGTCGGATTCAGATTCTGGTTTGTCTTTCTTTTCAGTCTCTTTGGCCTTGATGCTGGTAAGTTCGCCGTCTTGGTAAATCTCCAGCGTATCCGCGTTGATCGTTATGTTTACAGTCATTTCAGTTACTCCTCTTCCGTGGTACAGGTTTGGGTTTTGCTGCGGTTGGTTTTTCACCAGGCAACTCATCTTCCCCTTCTTCCAGCCATGCCTCTGTAGCAAGCGGTACTTCTACCGGAGTTACTTCAATCGGCGTAGCATCTACAACAGAATATGTTGCAACTGCAACCATGTTCACTTCCACATCAGGATCATCCATGAGCGCGTCGATGAGATGCTTCTCAGTAACCACGTCGCTCACGTATCGCCCTCCGCGCCAGTAAAACGGTGTACCGTGCAACGTGCCTCGCGGAAGCGATCCCATACGCCAGCGATGATGGGCCTGTGAACTGGGTTTGATAACCGCATAGAACTGTGCCATTAGGATTTACACTCCTCTTTATCCGCTTCAATACACCGCATACAGGCGTCCTCCACGTACTCGGAGATCGTCATCCCTTCCTTCTTGGCTTGTTCGCGGATAAGCTCCTTCA
>JAKAXF010000067.1 GCA_021816645.1 Microcaldota archaeon
AGGAAAGAGAAGGAGGCTCTGGAGCACGCTTACAACATCTGCAGCGATCTCGGTCTGGTAGGGAGCACGCTTATGAGCAAGGGCGTAAGAGGAATAGAAGAGTTCCACGTGTCGCTTTTCAGGCCGATAAGGCCGGCGCTCGCAGAACGCATGCCCACGGCAGAAGAGATACTTGAGAAGATGCACGGGAGGGCCGCGGTAGAGCAGAAGTACGACGGTTTCCGCGTGCAGGCGCACAAAAAGGGCAGGGAGGTGAGGCTCTACTCCAGGCGGCTGGAGAACATAACGGACATGTTCCCGGACATAGTGCGTGCCGTTGCTAACGACGTGAAGGCGCAGGAGGCTATTATAGAGGGGGAGGCTCTCGGATTCAACGAATCCACAAACGAGTTCATGCCCTTCCAGGAAACTATGCAGAGGAAGAGGAAGCACTCAATAGAAGAGAAGATGAACGAGATACCATTGCATCTCTTCGCGTTTGATATGATGTACCTTAACGGAAAGGACTACATGAGTGAGCCTTACGAGAAGAGGAGGGCTGAGCTAGAATCTATAATAAAGGGATCTAAGACGATAAAGCCTTCGACCAGGATAATCACCGACTCACCTAAGGAGCTCGAGAAGTTCTTCGAGGACTCGATAGAAGGTGGTCTGGAGGGGATAGTCGCCAAAGATCTCAACTCCCCGTATATAGCGGGGGCGAGGAAGTTCAGCTGGATAAAGATGAAACGCAGCTACATGGGCAAGCTGTCTGATACCGTAGACCTGGTGATAGTTGGTTACTACCTGGGCAGGGGGGCAAGGTCGGAGTTTAAGTTCGGGGGCCTTCTGTGTGCCGTATACAACGAAAAAAAGGACGTGTTCGAGACCGTGTCCAGGATAGGGACGGGGTTCACGGAGAAGCAGATGACCGAATTCAAGAACATGCTCGACAGGATAAAGGTTAAGAATAGGCCCGCAAGGGTGGATGCGCTGGTGGAGCCGGACTTCTGGGTGGAGCCGAAGTACGTAATCACCGTGAAGGCGGATGAGATAACTAAATCGCCTACACATACGTGCGGCAGGGAAAGGCAGCCTGATGGTGAAGAGGTCGGCTACGCGCTAAGATTCCCCAGGATAGTGGGCGAGGAGATAGTGAGGGGTGACAAGAGCGTGGAGGACGCCACCACTACAAAGGAGATAATCGAGATGTACAGGAATCAGAAGAGGGTAAGAATTGAGGATAAATAGCCGAAGTCATACCTTTCCTGCGTTCTCTATAATCTTGGAGAACTTCCTTACGCCTATTACAACATCCTTCATCTTCGGATTCAACTTGTATCCAAGGCTGTATCCCACGTCTGTCCTTATGTGGGTAGGCTGTATGGCGTTCAATTCAAGCGAAAGCTCCCTTAGCGTAAGGATTAACGTTTTCCTGGTAAATTTCTTTTCCAGCACCGAGTACAGCTCCCTAGTGGTTCTCGGCGACTTTATGAGCAGCAGTTCCAGCACGGCATAATTAGGTCTGCTCATCGATTTCCTTAAAGCCCAAATCTTGTCCGGGGCCTTGTTCTCATTCGCCATACTTCAATCTTATCAAATAAGATTTATAAACCTTTTTATCTATGTGCAGAGTTGTTAACAAATGTATACTATTTTCCATTTATATATATGCACAGAACCAAAGATAAATATTTATATGTTTACCTAAGTAAACAATCATATAGTATGATAAACAATATCACGCGTATGGTGAAACTACCGGGCTTCAAAAGAGTCAACGCACAACCTGAATATGAAGACTCTACACCGTTTTCGTTTCGCGTATCAGACGAATACCCGGACACGCCCGTTATGTCGGCAAAATTCACTGTAGTGGGTCAGCACGGTAAGGAGAACATGTACTCGCTGCTAGCACCCAACTTATCAAAAGCCGACATGAAGATTGCAGAAACAATAAAAAGCAGTGTAATCAGGACGTTCCTAGATTTGGGAGATGATCCCTCTGCCAACAGACTTGATCAGGCGCGCCATACTGCTTTGGAAAAGCTGTCCGGATACACCACCAACGTCAGCAAGGAGCTGTTATCGTACCTTATAGCGCATGAAACCTTTGGTCACGGTCCATTCAGCATACTTATGGATGACGCGGAACACATAGAGGAAATAGTAGTGAATTCTCCAGAATCAAACATATATGTTTACCACTCTTCATACGGTTATTGCAAGACGAACATGAAATTTTCGAGCGAAAAGAGCTTCAGGTATACACTAAACAAGCTTATTGAAGCTACGGAGAAGGAGGTCAACGCCGCGACACCTGTCATAGACGCGCAGTTACCAAACGGCTCCAGGCTGCACGCGCAGATAAAACCGTACTCAATCAACGGCACAAGCGCAACTATCAGGCTGCCAGGCAGCGCCAGGCTGGATGTGAGAGAGCTGATAAAGCATAATACAGCAAACCCCGAAATATTCTCGTACCTGTGGATTGCGATGGAGAGCGGGGCCAACATCATAATAACAGGAGCGCCTTCCTCAGGCAAAACCACCATACTGTCATCACTTGTTTCGTTTGTCCCTTACTATAGGAGAGTCATAACAATAGAAGAGGACGTAAACGAGATAAAGTTGGATCAGAACGGGAGCAATTACGTAGCGCTACAGGGAGGAACCAAGGAAAAGGAGATTCACGTCAAAGAGCAAGTCATAAATGCGCTTCACATGAGGCCGGACCTGCTGATTGTAGGCGAAATGAGGGGCGAAGAGGCCAGGGAGGTGTTCTTCGGTGCCAACGTAGGGGTGCAGTTCATAACTACCATGCACAGCAACCTCGATAAAGTTGCCCTTATAAACCGGCTGTCTACCAGGCCCATGAGCGTAGAACCTCAATCGCTATGCATGCTTGATCTTGCGGTATTTATGAAATCAGAAGGACTTTCAGATAGAAGAATAGAGAAGATCGTTGAGTACAGATGGCACGCGCGCGGCGAGATAGAGACTCCAGAATCGGTAGGCGAACCGTTTGAAGCGCACGAAATCATAGCAGGAGGGGCTCTGAACCACGACGAGCTGAAGAACTCTAAGATCATTTCAAAGTATTCGTTCGCAAATATGATGAGTAAGGCAAACGTTTTAAAAGAATTGAAGAAGCGCACAACTTTCCTAGAAGCGCTCGATGCCCCAGCTAATTCTGGAACGAGCGCCGCAACGTACATCAGGAAATACGGCGCTATTTCATGACAAGACAATACCTAAATTACAACAGCGTTAACTCATTCTTATTCTTAGTCGCTTCTCTTGCTGCCATAGTTATGCTGTTAAGGGGTTACTACCTTGTCATAGCATTCCTACTGGAAATGTCTGCGTTTTTGGCTACGCTTTACCTAGAAGCAAGGTCGGCGAGCAACAAAAAACTGGATGGTACGATGAGCGCCTTGATCTCATCGCTGCAGCGGATCAAAACACTGCTCCTAAATTCAAAGCTTCCAATCAGGGCTGCCCTGCTAAGAGTCGCTTCATCGACTTCTGACAGGGAGCTGGCTTCCGTGCTGTTTGAGGTGAGGTACAGGCTGCACGCGGGGCAGGATTTTGCCCTCGCCGTAAGAAGTTCACACATATCGAACGTGGCGATACGCAACGCCCTTTTGCAAATAGCCGAAGCGTATTCTTCAAATTTTGACGTGGTGCTTGCTTTCAAGGACGCGTACTACTCGTTGCAGAGTGCATACTTGGATAAAATGGAGAAATTCTACTCCTCAATACAGAAGTACACGTCGCTGAGCATGGTATCAGGAACGATAGTGCCGTCTTTTGCATTGTTTTCCATAGTGGGCTATTCTATACTGAACACGAGCGCGGCGGACACTTTTTTTCCAATCCTCCTGTTCGTAGTCATACTGCCATTCGCGTTCTCATCGCTCAAGCTTCTATACGCTGATCCCTATGAGTAATAACCTCACGTTATCGGTGACGCTTGGAATGTCCGCTCTATCGGCCATCTCGTCATTCGCGGGCAAACCACTAATCGCATTACTCGCGTTGTCAGTAGCCGTAATATCAACGTTATCATACCTGAGATCTCACAAAGGTAACGGAAAGGCAGCACTCGACGCAGCACAGTTCATCTCTAACCTGTCTATGAACTCAAGATATCAGAAATCCACCCTTGCGGTATTGAAAAAGTCGGCAAATCCTGTTTTCGTGTTCTAT
>JAKAXF010000068.1 GCA_021816645.1 Microcaldota archaeon
AAAGATAACAGCGTCCTACAGGATACACGACGGCATAGACAGGCTAGAGTTCGTGGCGGGCAAGGCGGCCGCGGACTACATAAACGGAATGGAGTCGAGCATAAAGAGGATAGCGCAGCTGGCCGGTACAGACGCGGACAAGGTGGGGAGCGGTATAGAGGCGAAGATCGAGGAGGTGAAGGGCGTGAGGCAGCAGTACGAGAAGCTAAGGAGAGAGCTCGCGGCCAGCGTTGCCCATAGGATCGCAGAATCAAAGGAGAGTGTAATAATCGCGAAGCTAGATTATGAGAGGAGCATGCTTAGGGAGATAGCGACTCTTGTCGTGGAAAGCGACGGATCCAGGTCGGTGCTGCTCTACAACGGAGAAAACGAAGCGGTTGCGATATCCGGGGCGAAGTCCGGCAGGAGCGCGGTATCGCTGCTCGAGGAGAACGCCAAGAAGATAGGCGGAGCGCGCGCGAAGCTGAAGGGAGGGGGCTCGGAAAGGATTGCGGAAGGCAGAATATCGGACTGATGGTTAGATGGATTTCTATTCCCTGTTTGCGTACCCTGTATTGTACATTCTCCCGGCGTACGCAGCGAACGGGCTGCCAGTGCTGTTCGGAGGGGGCGCGCCGCTGGACATGGGCGTTAAGATAAGAGGCAGGAGGCTTTTCGGCGACAACAAGACGATAAGGGGGACGATAGCCGCGCTCGTGTCTGGAATAGTGGTCGGAGCTGTGGAGTGGCCGTTCATGAGCTACATGCTGGCGATATCTGTCCTTCTCGCCGTAGGCACGGTCTTCGGGGACCTGCTCGGCAGCTTCGTAAAGCGCAGGCTCGATATGAAGCCCGGCGCTCGGTTTCCTTTCATGGACCAGTACGGATTCTTCGTTTTCGCGATCCTTTTCGCCCTGCCGCTCGGGCACATACCAAGCGTGTACGGATTCCTGTTCCTGATATTACTTACTGGAATTCTTCACGTCCTAACCAACAGGGGAGCCAACGCTCTGCACCTGAAGAAAGTTCCGTGGTGAGAAATTGATAGAAATAAAGAACGTGAAGAAGAAGTACGACGACGGAACCATAGCACTCAAGGGCATAAACCTGAAGATAAGGAGCAAGGTGGCGACCGTAATAGGCAGGAACGGTGCTGGAAAGACTACGCTGATGCGCATACTGTCCACGCAGCTGATGCCGAGTTCCGGGACCGCCCTGATAAAGGGTTACGATGTTGTGAAGGAGCCGAACAAGATAAGGGAGATCGCGGTCAGCATTCCGCAGGAGGCCGGGCCGCTAGGTTTCCTGACTCCGATGGAACACCTCATGATGTATCTCGCGGCCAGGAGAGTGCCGGTGACCGAGGCGAGGATCGACGCCGCGAAGGCGCTCAGGGAGATAGAGCTGTGGGACGCAAGGAACACGCCCGCCGACATGCTGTCTGGAGGCATGAAGAGGAAGATATTCGTTGCGATGGCGCTGGCGTCGAACGCCGAGGTGGTATTCCTGGACGAGCCGACCACGGGTCTGGACCCCCTCTCAAGATTGGAGGTGTGGTCCGCGATAAAGCTTCTCGACAGCGAGATGCTCATAACAACGCACTACATGGAAGAGGCCCAGGAGCTTTCGAAAGAGGTGGTGGTGGTAGAGGGAGGAAGGTGCGTCGGGCACGGAAGCGTGGGATCCCTGCTCAAGAAGTTCGACGGCCTGGTGAGGGCCGAGACGAGCAGGCCGGGAGTGAAGGCGAGGTACAGGGTAGGCAGCACGAGCATAGAATACATAAAAGCGAGGGACGCCGCAGACTACATAAGGAACGGATACACGATAAAACAGATAACTCTGGACGACCTTTTCGTAATGAAGGGTGTTGAGCTTGAATCTTAGATTTATAGGAGAGTTCGCGTGGTCTTACGGGATAAAATCCATACCCCGGGGTCCGTCCTACGTCGTCGCGTCGATGATGTACCCGCTCGTCTTCCTGTTCCTGATAGTCATATTCTCTTCGGGCAAGTTCCTCGCTTTCGGCGTAGTCGGGGGATTCATAGCGATAGTGGCCGAGAACTCGCTGTTCAGCAGCAGCGACGCGGCCTTCCAGCGCATAGAGCTCAAGTTCCAGGACCTTCTCGTCACCACGAGGATATCGCACCTCGACTACATACTCGCGATGGGGCTGAGCTTCCTGGCGCCGTCGCTGCCCGGGATCGCGGTCTACGCCGTCATAGGGGCGATTATACACATATTCACGCTCGCGTCCGCAGCGCTCTTCGCCGCGATACTGGTCCTCGTGCTGCTCTCAACGCTCTCGATAGCGTTCATGATAGCGAGCTTCGCGAAGCACACAAGGAACATATGGGGAATATCATCGATAATGGTGGTGCTGCTGACGATGGTGCCGCCTACATTCTACCCGTACACGATACTGCCGAAGGCCGTGCTCTACCTGTTCATGCTCTCGCCAGTTACGCTCGCCGCGATAGCGAGCCAGGGCGCATTCGGCCTGACGCCTCAGCTATCCTACGCCATACCGTTGCTCGTAGCGGAGACGATCATCTACTTCGCTATAGCGATGAAGCTTACGAAATGGAGGGAGAACTAGAACGCGGCGCGCCAGACTACGTTTATTGACTCAAAGTACGAATCCAAAATACTAATCAATTCAATTTACGAGAAGGCGAAAACCATGCGTGCCTTTTATTTCTGCGTAAGCCTGGCGTATATCAGACCCAATGCAGACTGTCGCCCTTCTTTGTCCCTGTGGCTGTAAGCCCTCGGCATCGTGTGATTGACAGCGAACCCCGAGATCTTCAATTTTGACGCAATATCAAGATAGCCGTAATGGTACTCCAGCATTATCTGGCCGAACGACCTGAGCACCGTGCTGTCGGCGTTTAGTATAAGCCCGTATTCGCAGCCTTCGCAGTCTGACTTGAGCACAGCGTTGCCTATCTTATATTTTCGCAGTATGTACGGAAGCGCGTCGCCTCCGGATCCGCACGATTCGTTTATCATTGTGATCCGGTCTCCGAGGCCATTGCTCCTTACGTTTTTTACCGCGAGGTCGTACACGCTTTTACTCGGTTCGAAAGCGTACACGTGCTTTGCCCCGTTGAGCGCGAAATATATCGCCGTGTCACCTATACTCGCGCCTACGTCTACAACGTCGCGGCCCTTTACGTCAAGCATGCCGTACTGCTCCCTTATGAACTGCTCGGAAACCATGTGCAACGTATGTACAAGCTCATCGCGAGTGTTGAAATTGAGCGATACCTTCCTGCCTTTGTAATCAAACAGCAACACCCCGTCTTTTATTTCTATTCCGGCAGACTTTGCCCTGTGCAAGAGGTGCTCCCCAGACGATAGGAAGGTGCCAAGCCTTTCTACGCTGTTTATTTCTACGCGCTTGTCGCCCTCAACTTTCATAAACAGCTTCTTCTTTATGCCCAGCCTGAACAGGTAGACGTCGTACCAGTTGTCACACCACCTGTAGACCTTGGCCGCATCCGCGAGGCTTCCGATAACCTTCGACCTTATCCTATCGATTTTTGAAATATTATCCATGCGATTCACGTCCTTCGATCCCTCCAATCTTACCTGCTTGCTCTTTAGAAGCCTATCAGCGTATCTACACCCTGATTTTCAAAGCCGTATCCGGCCGATGTATTATTTATTATCCAATAATACTGTCTGATTAGGCACCATTCTAAATTATTACCCGAAGCATATATATTTGTTGTCTGCTTTTAAGCCATATCCCCAATTTAATGATTGTATGCATCGAAAAAATTCTCTTTCGTTAGCAATACTATTAATAGTAATTTTTTCTATTATCCAATCTTTATGGATATTTAAAGGCAGAGCATACGATTATGTGGACTCGGGTCTTATAAATTATATAACCCTTTACCAACTTTTTCATTCGTTCTTCATCTGGAACCCACTTAATTATACGGGTTTAATAACGGGTTTGGGGCAGGCGCTAAATATTATATTATCAACCGTGGACTACGCTTTTGTAAAAGCGCTTGGTTTTATAATAGGCACTGAACTCTATTTTGGCCTCATCATCGCAATAGGTGGTGTCGGGACCTTTATGTTTGTTTACAGCGTGCTCGAAAAATATTCTGAATGGATAAAAATCTTTTCGGGCATGTTCGCATTTGTGATTTTTAGTTTCATCATTTCTCAACCCGGAGCTCCGCGTTGGAACA
>JAKAXF010000069.1 GCA_021816645.1 Microcaldota archaeon
GGAGCGATGTTGTTCCATACCACTACAGGCTCAGGTTTGACACGGATTTTAAGAGCTTTACCTTTAGGGGCGACGCAGAGATATTCACCATGGCAAAACAAGGAGTGAAAGTGGTGCAGCTCAACTCCAAGGAGCTGAAGATAAAGAGTGCGAAAATCGAGAACCTCGGAAAGATCCAGGATGCGAGGATTGTAGAGGACAAAGATAAGGAGAGGGTTACGCTTATCGTTGGAAGCCCTGTTTCAGGGATATGCAAGATCAGGATCTCGTTTGACGGAGTAAATAACGACAAGATGTATGGATTCTATCGCAGCAGCTACAAGGCCGGAAACAAGATCCGCTACCTGCTTACGAGCCAGTTCGAGTCTACAGATGCCAGGTCAGCGTTCCCGTGCTTTGACGAGCCATCAATGAAAGCTACCTTCAGTGTTTCCATAGTGGCGGACAAGGAGTACACGGTACTGTCAAACATGCCGGTAGAAAAAGAGACCGTTCGGGGCAATAGAAAGGAGACCTTGTTTCACACTACCCCAAAAATGTCCACCTACCTGCTCTTTTTAGGAGTCGGAAGGTTTGATTACGTAAGCGAGAAGTATAACGGCGTATCTTACCGTGTGCTTACGGTACCTGGCAAAAAGAGTTATGCAATGCTGGCTCTTGATTACGCCAAGAAATTTGTCTCACACCATGAAAAGTATTTTGGCATAAAGTACATGCTGCCAAAGCTAGACCTTATAGCAATACCAGACTTCGCTGCCGGTGCGATGGAGAATTGGGGCGCGATAACGTTCAGAGAGTATATGCTGCTCGGAACAGAAGAGAGCTCTGTCTCGGTAAAGCAGACCATAGCAGATACAGTAGCCCACGAACTCGCACACCAGTGGTTCGGAGACCTTGTTACGATGAAGTGGTGGGATGACTTGTGGCTGAATGAGAGCTTCGCCACTTACATGAGCAACAAGACCGTGGACGCGGTATTCCCAGAATGGAAATTTGGTGTGCAGTACCTAAACGACACCGTTGCAAGCGCCCTGATCGCGGACGAGTTCAGGGCTACCCATCCCATAAGCGTGCCTGTTAAAAGCCCCGCCGAGATAGAAGAAATATTCGACAACATAAGCTATGACAAGGGAGGCAGCGTACTCAGAATGATAGAGGATTTCGTTGGGAGTGAGACTTTCAGGAAGGGGCTTAACCTTTACCTCAACACACACCTATACGGAAACGCTACGAAAGATGACCTGTGGAATGCGATTGCTGAAGAAGCAAAAAGAGAGGGAAAGAATCTTGATATCAGGAGCGTAACAAACGCGTGGACTAATCGTCAGGGATACCCAAAAATAGAAGTCATGGTCGAGGGCAACTCGTTCCTGCTGAAACAGGAGCGTTGCCTGCTGGTTACGGGAGGCAAAACTACAAAGGAAGATAAAGATCCGATGCCCGCGCCCCTTCATTACGCGTACAGCGACGGTACCGAAGGGTTTATGGTTTTCGACAAGAAAGAGGCGCGCATACCGAGGAGGGGTTCTGCGTGGATCAAGCTTAACTATGGCCAGAAGGGAGTCTACAGGGTAAACTATTCGGATTCTATTCTAGAGAGTTTGGGTAGGGCAATTGCGTCAGGCAAGATAAGCTCGATGGACGCGTGGGGAATAGAGACAGACCTGTTTGACAAGGTCAGAAAGGGTGAAGAGAAGGCGGTCAGGTATATCGACTTTGTTACGTCTTACTACGGAAGGTGCGGGTACCCGGCGAATACGAGCGCATCGGCGCACCTTATGTGGATATACAACCAGACCTACGGAAGCAGAACCGCGGATATGGCTGGTGAAGCCATAATTAAGTTTGACGGCGGATGGTTGAAGAAGCTTGGGTGGAACAGGAAGACGAAGGACGACAACACAGACGTAATGATGCGGAGCGCAGCAATAAGCGCCCTAGGTACCGTGGGTGAGAAGAAGACCTTGATGAAAGCGAGGGAACTCTTCAACGGAAGCGCACCAATAGAGCAGGATATAAGAGGAGCGGTATACGGAATAGCCGCGTGGACGGGCAACTCTGAAGTGTACGAGAAGCTGAAGTCAATGTACAAGAAAGCCGAAGATCCTGAGGAACAGAGAAGGCTGCTCTTTTCACTTGGATCTTTCAAAGGCGAGGAACTTGCGAGAAAGGCGCTCGAGTTCAACGATTCGGAATATGTGCGATTGCAGGACTCGATCTTCATACCTACAGTAGTGGCTTCAAATCCTACCGCAGGATCTGTATACTGGATGTGGCTTAGCCGCAACTGGAACAGGCTAGCCAAGTCGTATAAGGGCGTCCCAAGAATGCTGTCGAGGCTTGTCGATGCCGCTGGAGCCCGCTATTCTTATGCCGAATACAAAAGCAAAATAAGATTTTTCAACAAAAAGGGTGTTGTAACGCCCGAGATAAGGAGAAACGTGGCGCAGATGAAGGAGAGGCTGATAGCAAACGGCAGATTCATAAAAAACAACGCGTAACGCCTCAGAAAGTATTTTAATGGTTCGAATTGACAAAATAATGAGATAAATGGCCGCCCACTTTATCATAATAACGGGCTCTCCTGGAGCGGGTAAGAGCACCCTGGTAGACGGTCTTTCGAGTTCGGCCTACAAGGTCGTGAACGTAGGCAGCCTGATGCTGAAGCTGGCAGAAAAGGAGGGCTTGGTACACGACCGCGACGAAATCAGGTATCTCGAGTTTCATAAGCTTGGTGCTATCCGCGTAGCCGCTTTCAAAGAGCTGAGCAAGTACAAGGGCAACGTTCTCATAGACACGCATAATTACGTAGAGGAGCACGGAAGGTTCGTACCGGGACTTCCTATGAACATGCTCAAAGAGCTTAAAAACATAGAAGCATTTATATATATAAACTCCGAAGAATCTGACATAATCGAAAGACGCAGAAAGGACCGCACGCGGAAGAGAGAGATCGAGGATATAGAGATCATGAGAGTGCAGAAGATACTTAACCTGTCGATTCTTGCATACTATTCTTCTTTGCTCGACGTCCCGCTTTACCTAATAAACAACAGAAACGGTAAGCTTGATGATGCCAAGGCAAGACTCCGCGAAGTCCTGAAGGAGGTCTTCAAAAAATAATAAAATAAGATGACACGGGATACCAATGACAGCAACACCCATGCCGCCGTTCATAATACTGGCAGTCGTAGTGATAGGCATAGCGTACACTCTGTTCTCTGTCTTTCTCCAGAGGAAGCTTGTGGATCCGAAGAGGATGCGCGAGATACAGTTCAAGGTCAACCAGCTTTCAAAGGAAATGAACGCGATGATAAAGAGCAACGCCCCGAAGGAGGAGATAAGCAGCAAGCAGAAGGAGCTTTATCCGCTCATGAGCGAAAACATGAAAAAGCAGTTCAAGCCCATGATAGTCATACTTCCGATATTCCTGCTGGTCTACGACGTGCTGCTCAAGATGGCGTTCGGCACTTATTCAAAGGACATAGTGCAGTTCATATTCCCGATGAACTACCAGAACTTGTTCTTCGCAACGGTCCTTATACTCGGCCTTGTCATATCGATGGTGATACTGGTTTACGACAGAAAGAAGGCGAAGAAGGAGCAGGAGCAGAACCAGAATCAGAGTACGGAACAGGGGACCACGCAAAACATTTATAAGTAAGGAATAAAAGGTCAGATACCATCAAAGTTTATGTTTGCAGATTTACAGGTGTTATAGTTGCCCAGACCAATGTACAGATCAGGAAGCTACAGAAAAGTCAGGAGAGTCGCCCCGAAAGGTAGGAACGTAATCCACTACGAGAGGAGGAAGGGCAAGGCGCCTCACTGCGCGCTTTGCGGAAAGGAACTCAACGGCATAAGCCAATCAGGCGGGAAGTCTAGAAGGACAAACTCCAGGATATTCGGAGGTGTGCTCTGCGCGAACTGCACGGCCAGGATAATAAAGCTGGGCAGCAGGGTGGAGCACGGGGATATGAAGCTTGATGACATAAGCATAAAGGACAAGGCTTATGTTCTGCAGCTCATGGCGCACTGATTTTGTGCGTCTTGGCGGAGTCTGGCTGATCGGATGATGAGAATATGCATAAGCGGCATGACTGCGAGCGGCAAGACAACTTTAGGCAAGCTAATCGCAAGGGAGCTTAACGTTGAGCATATAACCAAA
>JAKAXF010000070.1 GCA_021816645.1 Microcaldota archaeon
TGTCAGATAATGGAATCGATGGCAAGATTGAGCTCATACAGCAGGGCCAAACCAGACGATGCATCGGCGTTAAAATAACAGTTACCACACACACAAGCAAGCCGCGAAAAATTAGCGGCCACGCCCGCCGATATGGTTACACGGTCGAGCTTCGTGATAGCTATGCACTACTCGCCCGTAGGCTGGAGGACTTGGCTACCGTTTTTGCCCCACACCTACCCAAACTCCATGTTCGAGAAGATTATGAGACATGGCGTTTTGACTGGTCTGACCACTCCGACGTGGAGTATCTCACCCGCGATGTGGACACTCTTCTTGCTTGTCTTCTCAACATGTATATGCTATTGAGAGACACTTTTGGTGTTTATCCCGGATGGACTACTGGAAGCACCGCCATCAACGCACTGCTCAGGGACTGGGACGAGGACTGGACACTCTGGCCTCTCACTCCTGAGGTCGAGTCCATCGCTCGCGAGTCATATATCGGTGGTGCTGTCTACCTACGCGATATACTGGAGCATGAGGACGTGGTCGAGCTGGACTATAACTCCCTCTACCCCTCTGTTCAAAGGGGGTCGGACTTTCCCTATGGTCGTTCTTGGCTCACCACCACCGAGCGTCCTGACCTACTCGGGGTCTATAGGGTCCGCCTCACCGTCCCCGAGGACGGTCGCGTCCCCATAGTTGGTGTTAAGCGAGGAACTTCCCTTCTCTGGCCAGTGGGTACTTTTGAGGCCACACTCACCACCCCCCTTCTGGAGTGGGTCCGCGGTCTCGGATACTCGGTGACTGTGCTCGATGGTGTGGTGTGGTCCGATAAATGGAGGCCTTTTGACCTTTTTGTAGACAAAGTCGAGCTTCTCAAGCGCTCGGGAGGTGGCGGACCTATCACAGCCCTCGCCAAAATCATTGCCAACTCGTGCGGCGGAAAATTTGGCTCTAGCCTCGACCCTCCCTCTCGTCTGGTTGTGTGCTCCGATGATGAGGCGACACGCCTCCAGCTGGTACCAGTCGTGGACTCGTCCGGAGATCCGGTTTCGGGGGTTTTTGAGGGTCCGGGGGCCCCCAACATCTCACTCGTGCATCCCGAAATCGCTTCTTATATGACATCCTACGCAAAAATCCGAATGCACAAAATTTTTGATTTGATCGGACACGATCATGTGCTATACTCCGACACCGACTCTGTTTTCCTCCCGCGCGCAGTTTTTGAGAGTGTCCGCCATCTCCTGCCACTCGATGACAGCGAGTTCGACCACCTAAAAATCGAGGCACACTTCGATGTTTTCCAAGCCTTCGCCCCCAAGACCTACTATGCCAGATATCACAGCGGGGCTGACCTTGTCAAGGCGAAGGGGATCCCCGCCCGTCTGGCCACCGTCTCGGGTCTACAGCACAGAGAGACCGTGGCTTGGCAGTCCCCCACTTCCTTCGTCGTCGGTCTTCGTGCCGGCACTACACTGACCGAGCTACACTCCAGGACTAGGACCTACCCCGCCGGACCCTCCGACACTCTACGCGTGACCCCCGAGGGTCGTGTCCTACCTCCGGTATTGTCGTTGTAACAACTTCATTACAACCATTGACTTTATATCCTCCATGCTTTACTCTCAGAGTATGAAAAATTTAATGTTCTCCCTCATCGGGACCATCACCATCGCTTTGGCGGTTTTTGCTTTCGTAGCTCCTGCCATGGCTCAAATATCATCTTCCATCGGGGGTGTGCGATGATCGCCCCATACACCGACGAGGAGTTGGACAGAGCAGTTGCACACGACATGCTAGACTCGGTCTGGGAGTGTGTAAATGCCGAAAACTTAATATTTATAGTGCACCTCCCCGAAACTTACGATTATATTTATTCCGACTATCGCGCACAGGTGCTCAGCGACCTCGGATATTATTTCCCAGACCCTGATTTAAGCGAAGCTGTATACATGATAGAGAGGGTGGGTGAATGACAGAAACCGACTTTTTGTTCCCCGGAAAAGAGAGGCTACGAAAAATTAGACAAAGATACGGCCTCACCGCTGACGAATATAAGAAAAAAATCGTAGAAAGTGGTTTTTCATGCGGTTTTTGTGACAAGCGGTTCAAAGATCGATTCGATATGTGTACAGATCACTGTCACAGGTGTGGCCAATTTCGCACTCTTCTGTGCAGACGCTGCAACACCGACGTCGATCGAATATATGAAATTCACCACCTCCTCGTTTCGGGTTGTTATTGCCCACACTGCAAATATGTAAAAAGCGATTATTGCCAATGTTACAATTAATCCCTCTTTTCTTGATTTTGTGTGTTCCAGCAGTTATTTTTCATGAATTGGGTCATCTCATAATCGCAAAAATGTGTAAACACAAAATTGGTTCGGCGGTAATAGGAAAATTAACAATTAATTTTCGCGCATTTTCGGTTACATTACCCGTCGGCGTTGGATTTAAAATAACACATGTCAAACACACTTTAATTGATTTATTTGCTGGTGTTATTTTTGAGAGTTTTATTTGGATTTTGGGAGGTTTATTTATTAATGGTTTTTTCTTTTTGGTTGCATTTGTCACCGTATTTGCAAATTTATTTCCTTTTTATCCCGGAGGACTAAAAAACGATGGCAATTTAATTTTGCAAGAAATTCATGCCCGAATTAAAAAATTACCACCGTCTGAGTGTTGACAATCGATCCACGCAGTGATAATATTAAAGCAATGATTAAATTTCTTGACACCACATCACCCTCTCTAGACCCTGAGCACTACAAACTCCTGAAATCACAGGGCTATGATGGGGTTGCTTTTTACACTCACTGGGGCGCTGGCCTTACCGAAGGTTACGGCGATGTATCGCTCCAAGCCGCCACCCTCGCCCGTGAGGCGGGCCTACAGTTCCTACCCATCGTTGACCCCAACCAACCCACACTCAGAGAGTTTTATGACGCGGGGACTCCAGCAATGTCGGTTGGTGTCGCGGTTGCGGTTGCTCTCGTCCGCGACGCGGGGTATGAGTTGGTTTCTCCGGTAGTTGGTTTGGATCTGGAGAGTGGGGACTACTCAGGCTCCGACCTAGCTCGCCCTCTCGCCGCACGTTTTGTTGAGGTGTGCCGATCACAGTCAGTAACCGACGTGGTGTACTCGTCAGCGTCCGACATATCCCGACTAGCCAGTCTCCCACCCGGTCAGGTGCCCGACAAAGTGTGGGTCGCCTCTTGGGTTTCTGTTTTGCTGCGTGATAGCACTGCACTTATTCCAGATCTGTCAAACAATTTGTGGTTCTACCCAGGTCAGCGGGCCTGGCAGTGGACTCATAGTGTCAAAATTGATGGTGTTACATATGACGAAAGCATCTCGGATTTCGACCTAAACGCCATCCCGGTTCCTTCTTCTACACCCGCCCCCACACCAGAGCCCGATCCGACCCCTGCCCCCACACCTACTCCGACCCCTGCCCCCACACCTACTCCGACCCCTGACCCCACACCTACTCCGACCCCTGACCCCACATCTACTCCCCCATCTCCTGTATATACCACCGTCCCCACCGTCCCCACCGCCCCAGCCGCTGAGATTTCATACCTCCTAGAAAGCCTGCAAAAAATTCTAGCCGAAATTTCGGCGTTCATCGTGAAAAATTTTAACGGGGCTTGACAACCCAAGGTTTTGGTGATATTATAACTGCATGACACAAATTACCGTTCCCAACAACAAAACCACCGGCGGAGTCCTAGGTGTAATCGAGGGTGTCCTCGGAGACCTGACCGCTGTTGCCTCCTCCCTAACCGCATCGGCTGGGGTTTTCGTGGCCTTTGCTTCCAACTTTTCGGGAGGCCGAGCTGAAGCAGGCATTGTCCTATCCGCCATCGGTGTGGCCGGACTGGTAGCCCGGGACGTCGCCTCTGCCCTCGCGTCGAAGCCTTGATCAACAGCCGAGATTTTTTGTTCTTCATGATGGCCGCGGGTGTGGGGGCTATAGTCGGACAACTTTTCTTGGGTCTGTTTGTTCTCTTGGTCGAGCTTTTGTTTGAGCCTCCCCTACCACAGACGGCGGTTAGAAAATTTTAGATCGGA
>JAKAXF010000071.1 GCA_021816645.1 Microcaldota archaeon
TTGATTGCTTCCTGTATCCCCGTTGTCTCCGTATACGTCCCCCCATACTGCCCCGGTGCCGTTGCACCTTTTGTTGTGTCGGGGCCAAAGTCTGCACCGTCATTCGGATATCTCGATAATCCGTTAACTATACCCTTACTCGATACAGTTATGTACGGTTTCCCCCGGATGTTTGTTTCCTGCAGAAGGGGAAGAACCATTGTCCGCTGGGTGTCGGAAAGCGAACCTTCGTCCATTTATCCCACCTTACCCGATGCGATGAATGCGACAGCAACGAATCCTGTGGGCGTTCCTGATGCGATCTGCTGGAAATAGAGATTCATCGGGGCGATTTCGTACAGCTTCAGTTCGTCCCCGGAAGCCAGTTCGTAAACCGGCTGTTCCCTTGTTCCCACAACGATTGGATTGCCGTTGCTCGCATTGAAATAGTTATCATGCAGTCTGTTCTGGATACGAATCTCAAAGAATGCATCGCTGACTGCCGCAAGCTGGTGCATGTCTGTATCCTGGATTATCTGCAGCCCAAGTCCGGGCCTGTACGTGTAAGTCATTTTCTTAGCCTCCATTTAAATTTCTTCCTGACTCTCTTTATTACGATCTTCCTGAACATCAGTGATCCCATCCATGTGCCGTTAAATCAACGAGAACCCCGACTACCAGCATTATCGCGATTACAACGAGATACAGGTAATACTTTGAGAAATACAGCGAAGCTGCAAGCAGGAAGATCACCACAATAAGGGCTATCTGGTCGTGCGGTTCCGTTTTATTCACAATCTCCGTATAAATGTTAGGCGAGGACATATACCACCACTCCTATCAGGATAGCGGCGATTATGGCCCAGTAATACCAGTCTATGCCTAGAAACTGCAGTACAGGCTGTCCACTGGTTGGGACAGCAGGAGCCACATGCCTTGGGGGAGAGTTCAGGGGCGCGTATCGGGGAGACGGGAAGCCTCCATCGACGATCTTTCCTCCCTGTCTGCCGATCCTCATGTCAGCACCACCATTGCAATCAGTCCGATGATCACGGCGATTGCGACAACCACAACAATTATCGTCAGTTCAATGCTTCCAATGAAGCCAGCGTTGCCGGCACTGTATCCCACATCCTGCAATAACGATTCAAGCGGCAGATTGGAGGTGACGTTGGCAAGCGTTCCCTGGTTCGGCGGTACCTGGCTTGTTGTGTCAGCTACCAGATCCACGTTTTCTGTGTACCAGACATTCTCGTTCATGATGTTAGCCCCGGAAATGGAAAATTGTCCCGGGTGTGTGTTATAGCCGGTAGCCATTACCTGGTACTGCACAGATGCTGAAGTGTTGTACCTTAGTGAAAAGGATACGGATCCGGAAGAATCCGTGTAGTCGTTCAGCACGTACGCAGGACCGCTCGAGCATCCGATTGCGAACATGCCGCATGGCTGGTTGGTTACATTCGCGATGACCTCGGCATTATATATCGGTTTGCCGGTCCCGGAATCCTTAACAACAAAAGTCAGGTTGCCCATGGCATTTCACCCGGGCTTACCCGACTCTGTAGGCTACGACCTTCAGATGGGCCGTGGTTGCTGTCGGGGTCAGGAACACTGCGAATGTGCTGGATGAGTTAAGAGCAAACTGCGAGTTTGGCAGAAGCCAGAACAGCCCAGCGGGCCTTGCAGCCTGAATGTATGCATTGTCCCGCGCGACAAGCTGACCCTCGCTTGTGTAACTTTCAATGACCTGTCCGTTTGTCTGTATCGTTATGAACTGGAGATCCGAATCAGCAGCAAAGTTATACAGGATCAGTTCTGCAATGGTCATGTTCTGCATCGGCACTTTAGTCTGGATGTCGTTTTCACCCGGTCCCACTGCTATGGTTGCGGGCTGTATGTAACTCGTGACACCTTCGGCATTCCCGTAAACAACGTCAATCCCCACAGCGACTGATGCGCTTGTCAGGCCGGTTGCGGCGGTGAGAGTCGGGCCGTTGTTCGCGGCCCATGACCCAAGGCTGGAAAGAGGTGAGAAAAAGATCATCAGGCTGAACGGTCCATCAGCGGCAGGCAATCTGAGATATGGAAGCTGAACCACTGAATTGGCAGACTGGCTGTTGGTCGAGGCTACAACCGTGGTTGCAGTGTCCGTGAAATCGGTCTTGTGGATTGAATAGTTCGCATACAGCATGTGCAGGTTCTCTCCAAGTATAACATCCACTGGCTCACCGTAGTTGTTGTATATGAAGATCTGCTGGATTGCGGTCGTTGCCTGCACGGAACCTGTAACGGTTGCGCCGGCATCGAAGGTCACCGTAGTATTCAGATACATGTCTATGATGTCGTCATTGGCAGGAAGCGGAACGCTTGAGGTTGAAACCGGGGATGCTCCCAGCGTTCTCGTTTCTGTCGTAACGTGCTGCACGGAAAGCTGAACCAGCGACGTTGGAACAGGTGCGGCGGCTCTCGGATTCGTGCTTCGGGATTCCTGTGGCTTGCCTGGGGCAGGCGCCGGTCTTGGAGTCGTGCTTGGAACGGTCCCTGCCAGTCCCTTCCTGCCCTGGCTTGGTGGAGGCAGTCCGGTCCTGATGGGTTTTTTAATTGGATAAGGAAAAACGAACGGCATCCTCATCACGCTCCAGATACGTTCACTTTTATCGTGTCCATTGCGAAGATACCGGCCATTACAGCGGCGACCATCACGACGAACAGCGCTATCAAACCTACGTCTTTACTGTCCATTTTAATCAGACACATATCCCTCAGACTAATATAGAAATTTCTAAATAATATAATATGTCAGCAAATGCATATAATGCTATAATATGATATGCAAAAGATATTATCTTTTAACCGCATACAATGGCGTGAGCCGACGCGTAAGCCTGATTCTGCCGGATGACCTTTATTCCGACATCCGGAACTGGGCGAAGTCCCACAACGATTCATCCCTGATCTACGGGATCAGGATATCCACAGCATTGAGGGAACTTATAAAGAGAGGCATTGAAAATGACCGAAGAAAAAAAGAATGATCCGCCAGAGAATACCGGAGAACCGCCCAAGCCGACCGGAGAACCGCCCAAAGAGGAGAAGAAGCCAAGAAAGCCCAAAACGGAGAAGCAGATCGAGGCAGCAAAGAGAAACCTGCTGAAGATCAGAAACAAAGGCAAGCAGTCCGGGCATGCCGAGGAATCGAAGGTAACGATTAAGGACGAACCGGCAGACCCGAAGAAGAAACCCGCGAAACCCAGAGAGGAAGAAAAGAAGGGGTGGAATGGACGATATCGGTTTCACTTCTGATCGCAGCAGTCGAAATTGCGAACCTTGCGGGGATCGCATTTATGGGATGGCTGATGATGCCGACAATGCGGTTGATGTACTATATGAAGAAACGCCACCTGGAATTTGATCCAGAGACATACCTGAGCATGATAACGAGGAAGAAATGACGAGTTTCAGGAACCGGATAAGACAACGGATCGAAAGAGACCGCAAACGCCTGACGAAGAAGGAAATCGATGAGAAGGTCAGGCAGGATTGGGAAGCCTATGTACAGATCGACGGGATAAAGGACTGGTTAGCCAGAAACCCCGATCAGGTTAATGATTTAAGAAAGAGACGCAACAAGCTCATCAGGGACAGGATAAAGAGGGATTTCAACGGCAAATAAATTCGGAAAGATTGAGGACGAACCGGCAAACCCGAAGCCGGATGAAAAGCAGGACAACCAGGACAACCCCAAACAGGAACCCGGTCCTGAAGTCAAAGAGAACCAGGAACCCCATGACGGGGATTTTTGGACGCCGCCCCCCGGAACTGCCGAAGAAAAGCAGGAAATCGAAGCACCAGGTGATCTTGCTGCTGCCCTTACTTATGCCGTTGACCTGCTGCACCACGAACTTGCCGTTGGCACGGATTTCCAGGGATGGGAACTTGACGACAAGGAGAAGGAGGTATGGGGCAGTCTGTGGAAACAGGTTTTACCGTTTATCGCATTCAAGTACCTCGGCATAGTCCTTTCGCTGGTTGTCATTGCAGTGTTCGAATCAATCAAAACAGGGCAGTAAGA
>JAKAXF010000072.1 GCA_021816645.1 Microcaldota archaeon
AGTTCTGCGGCCATTTCCAGCACTTCTGGATCACCCCAGAAAGTTTCGCCTGCGTCTACAATTTCGTGTAGTAGTTCGTTTGTGACAGTCATCTCTTAATCCTCCAACCCGCACACAATTTCCCACGCCTTTTCATTCCTGTCACGAATCCGATCTCTGGCGTTAGAGAGGTTTGCTGCTGTGTCTTCGCCAACCAGTTCAACGAGGTTTTGTAACAATGAAGCAACAAGACCAAACATATACGCATCGCTTGCGTTGTCGCATTCCTTGCGAATTTTTTGAAAGAATGCGTATTTGTCATTGGCGGTTAGGTACTCTGTTAATGTACTCATTTCTCAATCCTCCTCTTTCTCAGCAACGCACAACCAATATTCCGTCTTTTCGTTTTTACGATCCCAAGACGGATTCCCTATTTCCCAAGTGGTTTCCATCTTAAACAATGGAATGGACTGAAACTTAAAACAATATTCCGTCATCATGCGGCCATGCGTTCCGCAACCTTCCAGGTAAGTTCCGTCTGGATCAGAAAATGAGGAAAACACAGTCAAATCATCCTTATGCTTGATTCTTATACAGGCAATCACTTCTGCTGATGTGGGGATGTATCTCATGATTTAGTCCTCCTCCACCTTCTTAATGTTCCCATACAACTCATATTCCTGAGCACCAAGAGAACCGTCCTTTTTGATACGTCTACCGACGTATTCGACGCCTCCGTAACTCAATTTTACTTTTGTGATGGCACATACCAGCCTTCCTTGAAAGTTGGAACAATACACTTTGTCACCGATCTTAAACTCAGCGAGGAGGTTGGCTAGTTCACCTTCGAACTTGAGAATTTCAGAATTAGCCTGTCGAATAATAAACTGTTGTTCTTTTATTGCGACGCGCAAGTCTTGTTCGCTCAACTGGACGTTTTCAATTTTCTCATTCACGATAGTTCTCCTTTAATTACATCCAATAAATGACAAGCCCACAACTTAGTAAACCGCCCATAAGCCACATTCTGCCTCACAATCTCGATCTCTTTTCGCAGAAACGCTTGGCGCTTGGCTGACGTTTTGCACTGTGATGCTATGTGGCGCAACGTCGCTTGGTTTAGGGGTTGGCGTAGCATGTCTTAATCCTCCAGCCCATTCGCTAACTTGAAACGCTCGACCGCAACAAACACAAGAAAGATAGCCTCAGAGAAAAGTTCACTGTTCGCGTGTGATCCGTTTGCAAGGCCGCGATAAAAAGCACATGCTTCTACGTATTTAGACCCTTCCCGTGATTCTTCCCATGTTCTGCAAATGTTTTCCTGTATATAAGCTGGCAAGTTCTCTATCTCGCTTTCCATTGTAGTGCTCCTTTCTTGAATGTGCCCCTATAGTACCACCCAGAGGCACACCTGTCAACACATATCAACCACCGAACTCGTAGCCCATACCAGCCGTCACAGCCACATGCCCATACAAACCACTTCCACCAGACACACCGACATTAGCGTCGAGGCTGCTGGTAATCTGGTACGTCCCCCGTATGCCTGTAGCGAACTGCCCATCGTAGGTTCCCTCTTGTACGCCAATGTACGCGTGTCCCACCGGCAAGAACGGTGCTGGCGGCATAGCTAAAGCCGCCGCAATACCAGACGCGGCGTACTGCTCCGAGTTGATCTGCGCCTGGTTGGCCGCACCTTGGGCGAAGTTCTCTGCGTTGGACTGTGCCTGCTGCGCGTAACCCTGAGCGTTTGCATTGGCCTGCTGGTAGGACTGGTTGGTGTATGCTTCGCTGTTACTTTGGGCTGCATTAGCGTCCGTTTGTGCCGTCGTGCTCGCATAGGACTCACTGTTACTCTGTGCCACATTAGCCATGACCTGCGCGTCGGCATTTGCGGATACCAAGGTAGTCTTGTCACCTGCTATGGAGAACTGATTGGCCTGAGCCAAGGTAGCCTTGTCCCCGTTTGCAGAAGTCTGGTTAGCCAAGGCCAACGTGGCTTTGTCGCCAGCCATAGCGTAACCTTCGGCGTTGCTCTGTACCGTACTGGCATAGCTATTAGCAGAAGTCAAAGTAGCAGCGTCACCCTTTGCCGACGAACTAAGTGCCGAGCTAAGTGCTCCATTTGCGTCCGTCTGTGCTTGCACTAGCGATTTGTTGACTTCTGCATCCTGCTCACTGTCAGTAGCCTTTATCGAAACGGCGGCGTTGGAGTTGGCTTCACCGATAATACCGTTTACTGCCTGATTCGTGTAATCCTTGGCGTTGGTAAAGTCGGTGTTGACGGTCATTTGCAGAACTTGCTCAGCGAGGCTGTCCTTTTGAGCCAACCCGTTAGCCGCAGCAGAATCCCCAATAGCTTGCTGTGACCATTGATAAGCGTCCTTCGCCGTATTTGACGCTTGAAATTGGTCAGGGAAACCTCCGGCATACGCCGACATAGGAACAAACAAAAGTGCTGCGATAATCAATTTCTTCACGTCAAAAATCTCCGTGTAAGTTAATGTTAGTGAATTACGCTCCAACCCATATTTTCGGTTTAACTAATTTTAACTGCGCCATTTTCATCTAACGGCAAACCAAGTTTTGACCATATGTTCTTGTTAA
This sequence comes from Microcaldota archaeon, assembly GCA_021816645.1. The sequence continues at coordinate 2,587 of JAKAXF010000072.1, forward strand.
GATACAACCACTTTTACGTAGGGATATAACCCGATAATCCCCGCAAACAATCAGCACACGATCTGCTTCAACAAAAACGTTCCAGTTCATCCTTTTTGCGGGAAACCCCTTTCTTTAGGGAGGGGAGGGATAGCGCCTATTCCGCATCTCCTTCAACTATTGACAAGGCTATCTATTTGTGAAATACTATCATATATGAAAAGGACTATCTCTGTCAAGCTACTGCACACAGCAGAACAAGCCCAAGCCTTCGGGGACTTGGCAGAGACCTTTTCGGACAGTTGCAACCACATTGTTCCTCTTGTTCAGGAGAACCGGTGCTTTAATCGAGTGGCTCTGCATCATTTGGCTTATTATTCTGTCAGAGAAACATTTCCTGACCTTGGAAGCCAGATGGTATGCAAGGCCGTACACCGTGTAACAGATGCCTACAAGACACTGCAATCGAACAAAAGGATCAAAAAAGGAGAACCCATACCACTCATTCAGTTTAGCCCAAAGTCCGTGCATTTTGACAAACGTACCTATTCCATTAAGGATGATTCTCTTTCGCTCTTTACGATGGGCGGTCGGGTGAAAGTGCCTTTTGTCATGGGCAAGCATCAGCAAAATCTGTTTGACCAAGGCTCTGCCACTGAGGCGGAGTTGATTTGCAAAAAAGGCCAGTGGTTTTTCAATCTGGTCCTTGATATACCCGATGTTGATTCCGCGACTGGTGATAAAGTCATGGGCGTTGATGTCGGTGAAAATGTCATTGCGGCCACCAGTTCTGGCCGTGTATTTGACGGCGGTAAACTGCGGCACGATAGGGACAAGTACCTGTCCCATAGGCGTCGTCTCCAGTCCAACGGTTCCCAGAGTGCAAAGCAAAGGCTCAGGGGTATCTCTGGCAAAGAGCGTCGTCACGTTACGCATGTGAATCACTGTATCTCCAAAGCCATTGTCCAAGAAGCCGTAGCCTGTGGTGCCAGCGAGATTCGTCTGGAGGATTTGACTCATATTCGTGACAGGATTAAATCTGGGAAGAGGATGAGAGCGCGATTGCACAGGTGGGCTTGGCGGCAATTGCAGGACTTTGTGGCTTACAAGGCCCAAGGCATGGGGATTACAGTCAACTACGTTAATCCGGCATACACGAGCCAGACGTGCTCGATATGCCATGAATTGGGGAAACGAGTGAAACACAGTTTCACTTGCCCTCAGTGTGGTCACGTGGCGCACTCTGACATTAATGGTGCCAGAAACATTGCTGCGTTTGCAGAAGTATTGACTCCTGCAAGGGGTGCCGTAAACCGCCCTAATGTTCACTCAGGTTCTCCTGTTTAGAATAAAGCTCCGGTCTTTAGGCCGGGGTTGTTTACAAACTCCACATCGCTTTTGATTTTAATACGCATTAGCCACCTCCTTAAATGAATGTTTCACAACCTCTTGCGCCACGTACAAATTACCCTGCTCCTCT
>JAKAXF010000073.1 GCA_021816645.1 Microcaldota archaeon
CATAAATAGGGTAAAAGAAGATCAATTATCGGGCAACAGCTGATCCTATGTCAAGGACAAACGCGGACCGGGAGCTGACCAGATACAACAGGGCAGTCTTTGCGCTGCCGCAAGCAGAGCGTGAGCGTTACATAGATAACGGAAGAGTTATCGTGCCTGAAGATCCGCGCGAGGCACTGCAAGAGCTCCTAAGGACAACGTCCATCACAGAAGCAGATATTCAGACTCCCCGAATCCAAGAGCCTGCAAGACCTCCACGACAACCCACAAACACGATGGAGGACTTCTGGCACATGCAGGGGTGGGTGAAGACAAACAAGTACGGTGAGACGACGCTGGAGCAAGGCGCGTGGCATGATGACGTAGATGTGCAGGTAGACGCAATAAGATTCCTTGTGGAAAAAGTGCTTGGGAAGAATCCAAGGGACGTAACAAATGGTGACTTCCGCTCCAACAAGCTTGGGGGATTACTTTGCTCCTATTACAACAACAGTCCGTATGTGGCTATCTCTGATGCATATCCTGAACTGGACATAAAACCATGGGAGATGACGATGACCCCGCAAGGGTTCTATAGAGAGAAGGAGAACAGGGTTACGGCGACTAAGTGGCTTGTCGAGATGCTTGGGAAGAATCCAAGTGACATGACGAAAGAGGACTTCAACTCCAACAGGCTTGGAGGGTTGCTGAGCTACTACTACAATGACAGTCCGTATGCGGCAGTGAGGGAGGCGTATCCGGAGCAGGTCATAAAACCATGGGAGATGACGGTGACTCCGAATGGATTCTATGATAGAGAGACGGTTAGGGTGGAGGCAGTCCGGTGGCTCATAGAGAAACTAGGGAAGGACCTGAGGGACATGACGAAGGAGGACTTCAACTCCAACAGGCTTGGAGGGTTGCTGAATCACTACTACAATGGCAGCCCGTATGCGGCAGTGAGGGAGGCGTATCCGGAGCAGGTCATAAAACCATGGGAGATGACGGTGACTCCGATGGGGTTTTATGAGGGGATGGAAAATAGAATCGCTGCAACAAAATGGCTGGTGGAGAGACTAGGAAAGAATCCAAGTGACATGACGAAAGAGGACTTCAACTCCAACAGGCTTGGAGGGTTGCTGAGCTACTACTACAATGACAGCCCATACGCGGCCCTTCTTGAAGCAGGCCTGGTGACCCCTGCCGACGAGGAGCACATGCATTCCAGGGGCATGCGCATACTGGCTGAAGAGTACAGGGGCGTACTGAGGGCCTGATCCCCCGCTCTAAAGTATCGACAGATTCTGGTAACGTATATAAACCTTTTTGTCCCTTACTATAGGTTTGGTGCTTCAGTGGCCACCATTAGCATGTAGAGGCTTATTTTCGAGGGCTACACGCTTGATGACGAAAGAAATGCATTGGTTATAGCCAATGCGCTCTATTACATGCCGGCCACGGAAACTATGTGAGATTGCGTTGATGCAATTGATTTGAGGAGAAGTCAAGGCTTGAACACAGAATTTTTAAAGCCACCTAGGGGATGGCTTGGCTCTAGTAACGACGAAGGTCGTGGCAAGCTGCGATAAGCCGAGGGTAGGCGCATGTCAGCCTTTGAACCTCGGGTTACCGAATTACGCGCCATGAATAGTGGCGCGTGTACACGCGGGGAATTGAAATGACTTAGTACCCGCAGGAGAAGAAAGCATACGCGATTCCGCAAGTAAAACGATTGAAAGCGGAACAGGGCAACCTGAATCATGCTAAGCGATTGGCATGAGATGTGGGGCAGTTTTTAAGCTCGTGCACTAGCTGAACGTTCTGGAAAGAACGGCCAGAGAGAGTGACAGCCTCGTAAGCGGAGATGCGCGAGTTGTACTGCAGAAGAGTAGTTGGGCTTGAGAATGTCTAACGAATACGGGGGCATTAAACCCCAATCCTAAATATTGACTAGAGACCGATAGCGAACAAGTAGCGTGAGCGAAAGCTGAAAAGAACCCACGCGTGTGGGATTGAAAAGATCTGAAACTAGGTGGTTACGAGAACGTACGGCACGAAAGGAATGTACACCGCTGAAGAGAAGTTGCGAAAGCAACAATCGTGGCGGTGCGAACAGTGTCGTGCATTTCTTCTCGAAGCAAGAGCCAGGGAGTGCATAGGAGTGGCAAGCATAAAAGCATAGTGAAAGCGAAGGCGCGCACGCAAGGAGGCGCCGGGCATGAAAATGCCTAAGTCACTCTTATTCGACCCGAAGCCATTGTGATCTACTCGCGGCCAGGACGAAGTCGAGTTTACACTCGATGGAGGTCCGCAACCAATCCTGGTATATCCGACTGGGTGAGCTGCGTTTAGGGGCGATAGACCACTCGAACATGGCAATAGCGGGTCCCCTCCGAAGTATCTTTAGGATAGCCAAGGGCGAGCTTGCACATGAGGTAGAGCGACCGATTTGAAGTTATGGGATCGAAAGGTCCCGTCTTCTCGTCAAACTCCGAATGCATGTGCTGCGTAGACCCCTTGAGTCGGCGATGTTGGGTAAGCTAGCATCGCGATGCTGTAAAGACAGTTTCTGTGGTTAAGGTCCCAAAATCCTAGTTGAGTGTATCGAAGGACGGTATTGTCTCAGACAGTCGGGAGGTAGGCTCAGAAGCAGCCACCCTTTAAAAAACGCGTAATAGCGTACCGATTAAGACAGTATCTGCCGAAGATGGACGGGGCTAAGCTAGGTACCGAAACCATAGCGTAGAAATACGGGTAGGAGGGCGTGCTATACGGCTAGAAGTCGGGTCCTGCGATCCGATGGACTGTATAGCAGTGAAAATCCTGGTGTAAGTAACAGCAAATAATGGTGAAAATCCATTACGCCGGAAGCACAAGGTTTTCCTTGTAATAATCGTTAGCTGGGAGTTAGCCGATCCTAAGATGGGAGCCAATCACTACCCATCAAAAGGGAAGCATGTCAATATTCATGCGCCTAGCGTGTAGGTGTGGCAACACAAGGCGGATTTCTGACGTTTGGGGATAGGGCTGCAAACAGGAGCAGATGGCTGCGGAGTCTCGTTATGAGGAGAAGCAGCTAAATGATCTGACAATGCCCGAATTCCTGAGCCAGTGAAAAGGAAATCCGCAGCGATCACGCTAGATCGTACCTAGAACCAGTACAGGTGCTGCTGGCTGAAAAGGCCAAGGCGTGCCGGGAGAACCAAGGTTAGGGAAATCGGCAAGATAGTGGCGAATGTTTTCTATAAGCCATGTCTGCGCTTGGTAAGTGCAGATATCATTTACTCGGGGGGAGCGACTGTTTATCAAAAACACAACTCACCGCAAAGCCGTAAGGCCTAGTACAGTGGGTGACGCCTGCTCACCGCTAGTACGCGAAACTCCAATTCAACGGAACTAAGCGCTAGCAAAGAGCGGGAGTAACTCTGACTCTCTTTAGGTAGCGTAATACCTCGTCGCTTAATAGGCGACTTGCATGAATGGCGTAACGTCTCCCCCACTGTCCCAATTTTGGACCCGGTGAAATCACTACGTGGTGTACATGCCACGTTCTTTCTGTGGGTAGCGAAGTCTCTATGAAACTTGACTATAGCCTGTTGCTGTTGTGTTATGGATGCTGCAAAGCGTAAGTGGGAGCGTCGATGCCCCGGTTCCGGCCGGGGCGGAGCGATCCTGTGACACCACTCTGCATCTATGACGCAACTTACCAGTGATGGGACAACAGCAGGTGGATAGTTGGACTGGGCGGTTGCTTTCGATAAGGAAACGAAAGTGACCAATGCTCCGCTTAGGAGGGTTGGGAACCCTCCGTTAAGCATAAAGGCAAATGCGGGGCTGACTGTATTCCGAAAAGCGTGGAATGCAGACTGGAAACAGGGGCTTAACGAACGATGGATGCCTTTTTGATGAGGCACCATGCTGTCAAACAAGTTACTCTAGAGGTAACCGGTTCGTGGCTGGTGAGAGTTCACATCGACCCAGCCGTTTGATACACCGATATGGGCTTATCTCATCCTGGCGGGGCAGGACCCGCCAATGGTTGGACTGCTCGT
>JAKAXF010000074.1 GCA_021816645.1 Microcaldota archaeon
TGTATTTTCTCAGCTCCTTATAGAGATACGAACGCCTTACTATACTTATTATTTCTTCCACGCTGGTGGACCCTTTGTCGAGCGCTATTCCGATTATCTGATTGAACAGCACGTCCAAAGCCCCATCGTGCATCCTGAATGTTTCCAGGAACCCAGAGCTTGCCTTTTCGCATATTGCTGCGGCTTCTATCGCATCGACCGCGTTGTTGGACACTATGTAACCACGTGGTGTCTTTCCGACCGAGTGCCCGCTCCGCCCTACGCGCTGGACCAGCCTAAGCACCTGCCTCGGAGAGCCGTACTGCACTACTTCGTCTACGTACCCTATATCTATTCCAAGCTCCAGGGAACTGGTAGCGATTATGGCTTTTAGATCGTGGTTCTTGAACCTATCTTCGAGCTCTATCCTCTCCTTCTTATCTATGGAGCTGTGGTGCACGCCTATTCCTCCAAACGGCATGATTCTGTTCAAGTAAACGAGTTTGCTTCCTACGGCTTCGACCGCCTGCCTCGTGTTTGCAAAGACTATCGTAGAATCGGAGTTCTTGATGTGCTCGGCTACCGAGTAAAGCCGAGCGGCCGCACCGGCATCGAGTCCAAATCTCTCCTTGAATTCGGACGGCACCGAAGATGAATCCGGTAATTCTACAGACAGCAACGCCTTTCTGGTGCGATCTGACAATACGCTGCTACAGTCCCTGGATCCGCATAGGAACTTCTTCACAGATTCTATATCGGCTATTGTAGCGCTTATGCCTATCCTTTGAAATCCTTTTGACTTCTCTTCAAGCCTCTCGAGAGCGAGGGACAACTGCGCGCCCCTCTTGTTGGAGTAAAGCTCGTGTATCTCATCTATTACAACGTACTTCAGATTAGATAGCGCAGCGCCCAGGTGCTTGGTCGGCAGTATGCTCTGCAGAGTCTCTGGAGTAGTTATAAGTATCTCTGGGGCACTCCTGTTCTGCCTGCCCCTTTCAGACTGTTGTGTGTCTCCGTGGCGCACCGCTATTCCGACCCCGACTTCTTTTGCTAGAAATTCAAGTCTTTTTATTAGGTCGCGATTCAATGCGCGTAGTGGTGTTATGTACAAAGCCTTTACTCCTTCGTGAGAGGTATTTTTTGACAGATCGTCCAGAATAGGAAGTAGTGCCGCCTCAGTTTTGCCGCTACCTGTCGGTGCCGATATCACGCAGTTGTTGCCCGAACTTATCTCGTTGATTGCGCGCTTCTGTATGTCGTAGAGTTCTTTGTATCTGCTGAGGAAAACTTTGTATACGTCTTTTATGCTTACACCTGCATAATTAGTTATGTGATTATTTGGCCGTCAAGATTTAAATACCCGGATTTGATAGTATACACACAGGGTTTTTATGTACGATAGATTGGCTCATTTCGAAGATTTGCACAGGAATCTGCGTTTGGTAACGCTCGGGTACCTTATCGATAGTAATAACGGCAACGTGCTTATAGCCATGAAGAAAAGAGGGTTCGGTGTGGGTAGATGGAATGGTGTAGGTGGCAAGCTTAAGGAAGGGGAGAGCATAAGTGAAGCGATGATACGTGAGACGAAAGAGGAGATAGGGGTTACGCCAAAAGTTTTTGAAGAAAGGGGTGTGATAAAGTTCTACTTCGATGGAGACCACGAAGACTGGAATCAGGAGGTGCACGTATTTGTGATAACATCGTGGGAAGGTACGCCAAAAGAGAGCGAGGAGATGAAACCCAGATGGTTTGCCAAAAAGGATCTCCCTCTGGATGAAATGTGGGCCGATGACAGATACTGGCTTATGGATCTGTTAGACGGTAAAAAGATAAATGCTGCATTTCTGTTCGGAGAAGGAGACAAGGTACTAGAGAGTAGAGTAGAAAAATCGTAAATGCTTAGACGGAGCATGATACTAAACGGTCAGGCTAGAATGTGTTTAGGCTCTTTTACTGTTGAGGCCTTCTCTCTTAGCGACTTTTATTGCGGCCAATTTTGCCGTAACCGTTATGGCTACTATGCCAAATATTATCACACCTATTAGTGATGGGGTCAGCATGATAATGTCTACGCTTGAACCGTTGCCTGTGCTAACGCTTTGTGATATACCTATGTATGTGAGCCTGCCGTACGAATAACCGTAGGGAACATCGTACAGAGTTGTCCTGCCGCTTCCTCCAAGGTAGAAAGATGCCGAAGAGCCGTTCTTAAATTCGATGTTCGCGCTCGCGTTGAGAGGGGTGCCGAAAACACTCGTTGCCGCGTATACAACGTTGTAAATCGGCAACTTGAACGCCACGGTTTCTGGGGATTGGACCGTGAAAAGGTAGTTGCTCAGAACCTGCGTATTCTTGTACTCCACGTAGCCTATTCTGTAAGTCTCGTTGGCGTTGAGATAGCTGCCGTTGGTTATGCGCAACCCGTCTATAGAGACATAGCTGTAGTTTATAGGATTGCCATAGGAGTCTTGGGGTATGAATTTGATAAAGTACTGCGGTACAAAGACGGCGCTCATGAACACGGGGGAGTCTACACGTATCGATACGTTGGAATCGTTGTAGCCATTACTCCATTTTTCAAAAGCCAGCCGCTCTCCATTGCCTAGAGATATCGCAGTAATGTTAAGGCCTACTTTTGCTGTTGAGTTTGCATCGTACCAACCGCTTCCGTAAGTTCTGCCTTCCATACTGGTCGCGTTGACTATGTACTGAATGTTCCAATCGGCACTTATTCTCTTGGCTCCATCCATCACAATACTTTCGTTGGCAGAGCTCCCTATTCCTGACCAACCGGAGAATACAGCCCTTTCGCCCGCAGCTATCGGAATCAGTCCAGGCGCCACATATATGTGCGCGGTGCTACCGGTATCGTACCAACCGCTTCCGGACACTGTGCCATATTGAGATGAAAGGTTAAGATAGTATTGCGTTTGCCATATAGCCTTCTCTGTTATGTTGCCATCCATAGATACCGTGGTGTAATTCGACGTACCTGTATAAGACCCAGAACCGCTCCCCTGCCAACCTTCGAATTTCATCCTTTCATTGCTTGAAATGTTTATAAACGCTGGGGCGTTCAACACCGCAGACGAATACGCGGTGTAGTTCTCTACCTTTGAGATATTTCCAAACTGTGAGTTTATAGTTAGAGTATATCCAAGGCTCCAGAGCGTGCTCATTGGAGCCGGTATGGGTATCCCAGAGCCTACGACAAATTGGTCTACGTAGTTGCCTACTTCTTGCACCCCGTACGGGTTTGATATTGAGGAATCACTACCTTTCCCATATCCTACGTATGGATAACCCTCAGGCACCAATCGGAATACTCCGTTTGACAGGTACATGAGGTTCCTGAATTCCACAGGTTGCATATTTGTAGTGCTGTAAGTGTCTGCCTGCTCGCCGAAGGCCACTGGTGGATTAGGTCCGGAGGTGCCAGTCCCTAGGTCTACGCTGCCTACGAGCGAGCCATCAAAATAGAAGTTCCATGTGTTGCCGCTTGAACTGAAGGAATATGTATGGAAGGTACCGTTCTGCCCGGCGGAGTCGTTTGTGCCTAGTCCGCCGTAAAAATTACTGCCATTGTAACCGGCTGGGAAGTATTCCCAGAACCATGTAGGAATGCCCTGAGTTATTTTGGTATAGTTTCCGCACCCTGATTGAGAGCAAGTCTGTGGGTAGTCCCCGCTAGAGTTGACAACTTCGTAGCCGATTTGAACGAACGCGCCGTTCGACAGGTCCTCTCCCACCCAATATCCGAGCGATCCCTGGGTTACGTTTTGATAGATCGTCTGAATGGAGACTGATGCACCGTTGTTCTGTCCTGAACTGTCGCTTCCCCTTACACCTGACTGAAACCAGTACTGGGCGCTCGATACTCCAGAAACTAGTGATAGCGCGAGGACTATCGCAAGTGACAGAGCGAGAACGTTATACCCTCTCATAATCTATACCCATTTCATTCAGCTTATTTATTATTTTATCTCTATCTTCT
>JAKAXF010000075.1 GCA_021816645.1 Microcaldota archaeon
TTGTCTTCCACCATGGGAACATGCTTGTAGGCTGCCGCATGGAACACAACGTGTGGCTTGACTCTTGCAAAAAGAGACTCGATTGTGTACTCATCCCGTACATCGCCAAGCATGCTGTTGAACACCGGCGGTTTGCCGTGCATGCTGAGTGCTTGATCTATCCGGTAAAGGTTGTATTCGCAGCTATCCAGCACTATCAGCAGGTCGGGATTATGCCGGCCGATTTGATGGCAAAGTTCGGAACCTATGGACCCCCCTCCGCCGGTGACCAATACACGCTTGCCTTTGAGGTATCCGGAAACAGCCGTATCGTCGAGATTTATGGGCATACGCCCAAGCAGATCTTCCACGGTAACCGGACGCAAACGGGCGACTTCTATGCGCCCATCCGCCAGTTCCACAAGCGAAGGCAGGGTACGGCACTGCACGCCCCGTTCCGCGCACAACACTACGATCTTGTTCATGGTCTCACGCGGGGCTGTGGGCATGGTAACAAGAACAACTTGGGCATCAAATTCGTCAATCAAATCGATTAAATCATTCGTTGTGCCCCTGATCCGTATGCCGCGCACATCGTGTCCCAGCTTCGCCGGATCATCGTCAACAAATGCCGCGATGGCGAATTGGCGGGAGTGCTCCAGATCACGCACCAACATCTCTCCCGCCTTTCCGGCACCGACAATGAGTGTCCGTGGAGGTTGATCAATATCCAAACGCGATGTCCTGTCACGGGCAATGCGATACAAAAGACGTGACGTCGTAACGCCGCCAAACAGGAAGATTGGATAAAGTACCAGTACGGAACGGGGAACGTAACCAAGACGCCACATCACGAAAGACATAGTGATCGTGAGAACTGCGCCGCTGACCACAGATTTTAACAGGCGAATAAGATCCGGTATTGATGCGAAGCGCCAAATACCCCGATAGCACCCGAAAGCGTAGAAAGTGGTGCCGTGTATCAGAATGGCAATTGCTGCCAATATAAGCATATGCGGCAAAATTGACGTAATACTCGCAAGGTTTAGCCTGATGAAGAGCGCAAAAGCAATGCTCGCTGGAACCCACGCGAGATCGTGAAGGAATATCAAAACGCGGCGATAACTTTTTATCATGCCAACCCTGGCGTTATGCCAACCCTAAAAACATACGTCACTGATCGTCGCGTGGACGATCAACAGCCTGTGATTTGAATCTGCCACAGCCCCTTATACCTAGTCCTTAGGGGAGGATTTTAGCACACCAACCGTGACCTCCGGCAAGGGACTGGGGGGATACCAAAACCAAAGAAACATTTTGCAGCCGGCGATACATGGATCAATCATCCTGCCGTGGACCTGAAAATGAGGTGATATACACGGATTCTGCCCAGCATCAGCATCCAAGATCGCGGTTTGCCTGGGGTTGCCTGGGAAGACATTCCGGTAATACCTCATAGTTCAGACAGAAGGGGCCAGATATATCCCTTGGAGATTTACCCGCCCTGGCCCAAGCCTGCGCGCCAATGTAATGAGATCCAGGTCAAGGGTACGAGCGCCAATACGCATAAGGGCATCGCCAAGCTCTGATGCAGATTGGCGATATACGCCAATGGCCACAACCACAGTACGTTAATGAGAAGTACCGAGACAGTCACTGTGGCATGACTTCCACAGGCACGGGCCGCATGTTGATACGCATGATCACGATGGGCCTGATAGACACGTTGTCTGTGCAACAGTCTGCGAATCAATGTCATGGTTGCATCGACGAGAAATACCGCCAACAAGATTATCCATATCCACACTGACAAAGATTCCTGATTGGAGGTATGCACACAAAGTGCTCCAATGCATATTCCCAGAAATCCGCTACCCACATCGCCGAGAAATATCTTCGCGGGATGCCAGTTCCACAGCAGGAAGCCCCCTGTTGCAAACGCGAGAAACATCAACACTATTGCACTACTGACATCGCCGTTGCCGTACAGCAGCACCGCCGCTCCAATTGCAACCGTTATGGTTTCAATACTCGCCAGACCATCAATGCCGTCCATGAAATTGTAGAGATTAAGCAACCACACCAAGGCCAACACCGTTAGAACAGCCCCAAACCAGCCTAAGTACAGCTGATAGGTTCCAAACGCAAGTTCAGTAACGTAACCATTCCAGGAAATGATCCAGATGGCCGCACAAAAATGTACAAGCAGTCTGATAAAGGGTTTGACGCCTTTATGATCATCCCATATACCTATCGCGGCAATGGCAATGCTGCTGCCAAGAATGGATATAAAGAACCCCCTATGAATGATTTGCGTCGCTTCCAGCAATATCAACGTGATAACAAACACAACCACAATCGCAAGACCACCACCGCGTGGTGTCGGAACTGAATGAGAACTACGGTCGTTTGGGACATCGAGCACGCCGTGAGCAAGTCCATAGCGACGCAATGCATCTGTCGCACACCAAGATGCCAAACCGGTGATGAGCATACCGAGCACAATCACTGATATGCTTCATTATTCTGCGCAAAGAACCAGCGCGCCGTCTCTGCGAGACCTACCTCGAACGAAACCGGTGGACACCAGTCGAGTATCGTGCGAGTTGGTGACGCATCAATCTCCAGCGACTCAGTAAGACGCCGCATCTCCTCAGTATGGCCGAACATACGTCCCAGGCTGCGTAATATCACCGGAGGCACAGGAATGAGATGGGCTTCGCGACCCAGCGCACGCGCAATCGCTCGGTACATGTCCGCCGTGGATAACGGCTCGCCGTCACAGACGAGGAATGTCCGTCCAGACGCGGCAGGATGCTTTACACAGTGACACAGCAAGTCAGCGAGATTCCTCACACCGACCAGATCGCGCCGGTTGTGAATTGCACTAAATGGCACTGGGATACCGCGAGCAGCAAGCGCAAACAAGCGAAGCATGTTACCTTTAACACCTGGACCATAGACCAACGGTGGTCGCACGATAACCACCCCAAGTCCACGTGCGTCAAGCGCCTCAAGACCGCGTTCAGCCTCAAGCTTCGAGATCGCATAGGACCCAGCTGGAGCTACAGCATCATCTGCACGGAATGGCCGATCATCAGTAGTTTCACCGTTGACTTTGATCGTGCTGACGAAAACGAAACGGCTTACGCCGGCGGCGATTGCTTGTTCTGCAAGCCGTAATGTCCCAGTAGTGTTCACTGCACGAAAATGATCCAGCGCATCGCGTCGGTTTTCATGCATCACATGCACGCGTGCCGCGAGATGCACTACACATTCCACCTGCTCCAGGGCATCGGACCAATCTGTCTCTGGACCGACATCTCCCACCGGGACTACAGTCGCTTCTTCCTCAGTGAAAGACTGCGCTCCCCCTGCTTGGAGCAAGCTGGAAACATGGAAATCTTCCGCCGACCGCACTGCGCAACGCACCGCGTAACCGCGCGCCATCAGTTCCCGGCAGAGCGTTCTGCCGACAAAACCGTTGGCGCCCGTGACGAGGATGTACATCGTGGATAGCTGATCTGTTTAGTCTAATTGGTCATAATCATGATATAACAGACCATCCCAAGCATTGCTCAACCTGGCGGTGCCAAGTATCAGGTTCACCACACGTTGGGAGGCGTTCGTTATCGCGTATTCATGAGGCAGCGGAGCCCGGACGCCGCGTTTATGCTGATCAGTCACCACTTCAACAGCCTGAAGAATGACATCACAATCCAGCCCAGTTAGTATGATGCCGCCGGCATCGAGTGCCTCCGGGCGTTCCATGGCATTGCGCGCGGTAATAGCCGGAAACCCCAGAATAGACGATTCCTCACCGATCGTACCGCTGTCGGAGACTACGCAGAACGCCTGCATCTGCAGTTTGTTGTAATCCACGAAGCCGAACGGTTTCAGGAACTGCACTCCATCTGATATCTTGTGCCCTTCCAGTGAT
>JAKAXF010000076.1 GCA_021816645.1 Microcaldota archaeon
CCATAGAGAATATTGCTTCGAGCAGCAAGGGGGTGAAAACGCTGTTGTTGCGACCCCTTATAGGGCTCGACAAGAACGAGATAATAGACTACGCGAAGCGCATCGGCACTTACGAACTGTCGATACTTCCGTACAGGGATGTGTGCTCGATAAACAGCAAGAACCAGAAGACGGTGTCTAATCCGAGCGAGATCGACAGAGTATATAGGAAGGCAAAGATAGGGAAGGCAATGAACGAGACCATGAAAAGGAAGCTTATAATAGAACATGGGGCATCCTGAAGCATACGGGGCCGTGCTTTGCGCCTGTGCTTTTAACATTAGGGTAAAAAATCGTATTTAATTTAGAAAGCGTTTAATAACCTTTCTTTTTCTATATAAACCGTGATGAAATGGCTGATAGAAAGACGGTGGTTGTTATCGATCCAGAGCTGCAGTACAAGAGGCAGCTGCACTACAGGGAGAGGCACTCGGGCTGGCAGATCTTTAAGGGTATATACTGGGGCGTATATACGTTCGTGCTTGGAATACTACTGATAACCTCGGTCCCGTACAGGGTAACTATACCGCAGTTCTTCGGATGGGCGTTAACCCTCTTCGCAATCTTCATAATAGTGTACGGATTTAGCATCTCACTGCACTACAAGCTGATGAAGAGGTACGCATGATTTTTTCCTTGTTTTCTTTTATTTATTCGTTTGTTAATTTTGCCGCATAGGGCATTGGTAAAGGATTTTAAATTCTGGCGTATATTCTTATTTGGAACCTCCGTCTGAATTAAGGGCAGGTTTATAAATAATAAGGGCTAAATTTAGCTCATCGGAGTAGTTTGAATGAACATCCCCAACATATACAATAGTAAGAGGTACAAGTATTACGCTACCATTCCCATAATTCTACTCGTGATAAGCCTTTTCTTCGTACATTCGATACAGCTTGACTCATCGCTCAAGGGGGGGATAAGCATACAGCTGCAGACCAACGCGAGCGTGGATGTGAGAAACGTTACCGCACTGGTCAACGCACACATACCCGCGGCTGAGGCGAGTGTTAGCAAATCCCCGGGAGGCCTCTCCATAGTCATAGCAGAGAATGCAAGCATAGCTACAGCGCTTAATTACCTGCTCGAGATAGAAAACCAGTACAGCAATTATACAAATTTGCAGGCGCTAGCCGCCACCTACCAGAACCAGCTTACCGCGCAGCCGGGCAACTCTACGCTATCGGCGCTTTTGAACAACGCGCAGAGCAACGAGACCAGGACCACGCTCGCGATGAGCGGTTTGCTGGGATCAGAGCTTTCCGGCCTGAATGGATTCAGCGTACCACACACATACAACTCCAGCGATCCCTCAAATATGTCGAAAGTGGCAAAGAACGCTTACAATTTGGCTGTAGCACAGTACAAGGACAGTGTAATATCAGTACTGCACGGGATAGTGCCTTTCAGCACATACTCGTACAACGACGTCACGCCTACGCTTGGCAAATTTTTTCTCAAGCAGATGGAAGACATAATAATCGTATCATTCATCCTAATAGGGATAGCAGTATTCTTCATATTCAGGAGCGTTGTGCCGTCTTTCGCGGCCATATTCGGCGCTGCGAACGACATAGTCATAGCCCTAGGCGGAATGGGACTCTTCGGCATACCGCTCGGGATAGCTTCTATAGGAGGACTGCTGATGCTGATAGGTTATTCGATAGACACGGAGCTCCTATCCTCTATAAGAATACTGAAGAGAGGCGAGGATACTCCACAGGATAGGGCTTTCGGCGCCATGAAGACCGGAACTACGATGACTCTGGCCGCGATAATAACTTTCAGCATACTGCTCGTGATGTCGTACGAGACATTCATACCCACGTATTTTGAGATATCTGGAGTTGTGCTCATAGGCCTGGTAGCGGACCTCGCTACAACGTGGCTCGGAAACGTACCGCTCATACTCTGGTACAAGCTCAGAAAGGTGAACAAGGTTGGTTAAGGTCAAAAGTTACTTGAAGGACAGGAGGATACTCGTCCTCATCGCGATATTCATAGCCCTGGCTGCGCTTGATGGTTATACGCAGTTCTACAATGGAGGCCTGCACTTTGGTATAGAATTCGTTGGGGGAACGCAGATACCCATAACGCTTGAGCATGGAGTAAACCAGACAGAGATGAGCAGCATCTTGTCGATACTCGACCAGAGGGTATCAACGTTCGGTTTGAGGCAGGTAACCGTAGAAGGAATAGGTAATTCGACAATATACGTTACGATACCATCGGCGAGCAGCGAAGCAATAAACCAGACCGTAGCGATACTGGAGAGCCAGGGTAATTTCTTGGGTGTGGTAGCCGGAAGGGAAGCGATAAACGGCAGCGGCATACTGAAGGGAAGCATAGGCCAGGTCCCTCCGCAGCTCATAAACAACACCGCCAGCTGGACCGTCACGTTCTTCATAACCGATACGGCTTCAAAGATGTTTTCAAAGGCTGTTTTTGGAGAAGGTAATCAGCCGCTCTACATGTTCCTCGACAGACCCTCGAGCAGCATCGCGCTCGTGAATGGCTCGCATTTGGGCAACTCGTCGTTGGGCCTTTCCGCATCGCAAGCGCTTAAGGAGATGCAGAACGCATTGTCCCTTGGGAACAGGACCATACCCGTAGTTGCTGTTTACAATACCAACTATAGCCTGAACAACACGAAGAGATACCTTGCAAGCGAAAGGAACGTTTATACAAAAGTGATAGCCGAAAGCGATATCAGCCCAGCGCTCATAAGTGCAGCCAGATCAGACAACTACAGCGTTGTTCTGGTTAGCAGACAAAACATGACACCAACATTCATAAGCACGCAGAACGGCACCCTTGTTGACACGTGGGAAGCCGTGGGACTGCTGAGCGCACCCATACTAAACCCGTCTCTCGCCAACGGAAGCAGCGGGAGCAGCTATGAAATCTCGGGTGTTGCGCCGTCAACACTTCCAAAGGGCCAGCAACTTACATACGCTACCAGCCAGACAAAGATGATAGCCAGCATACTCAGCGGCGGGGCGCTCCCGGTCAGCATAATAGTTGGGAGCCCGGGGCCCATACCCCCAACCCTCGCTAAGCACTTCTTCAAAACGAGCGGAATAATACTCATAGTCGCGGTAGTAGCGGTGTCGCTCTTCATAGTTATCAGGTATAGGAGGATGTTCCTCATAGCGCCGATACTGATTACGACCCTCATGGAACTTTTCATAATAGGATCGATAATAGGGCTGGTCGGGACTATAGACCTCTCCGCGGTGGCCGGGATGATAGCGGTAGTAGGAACCGGAGTCGACGCCCAGATCATAATAACGGATGAGGTGCTCGCCAGGAGGGGTGCGCAGGCAACGGCAAAGATGCTGCTCGGCAACGCATTCTATATAGTGTGGGCAGACGCCCTGCTTCTTGTAGTGGCGATGCTGCCGCTTTTCTTCTCAACGTCGCTTGTTGACGTAATAGGATTTTCAGAATCTACGATAATCGGCGCGCTTCTCGGGGTTCTCATAACCAGGCCCGCGTATGGAGCCATAATAGAGAAGCACTACGAATAAAGCGAGAATATAGGTGAGCAATTTGAAGTACTGCCCGATATGCAACACAGCCAGTGACAAGTCGGAGTTTGTAGGTGAGATATGCATATCGTGCTTCAGGAAAAAGGGGTTGCACAATCTGCCTGGAAAGCTCGAGATAGCGAGGTGCAAGAGGTGCGGCAGGGTCAAAAGCCCCCTAGGGTGGAGGTGGGACAAGGAGGCTACGCTGAACGCGATAGCCGAGAGGGGGCTCAAGACAAAGAATTACAAAGTGTCGCTGAAGAGCCTGGACTACAAAGCGGGTAAGGCAACGGCCGTAGATCG
>JAKAXF010000077.1 GCA_021816645.1 Microcaldota archaeon
CCGATCTAAAGGGTTTCTTCTGATATGAGCGCTTCCTATATAGACTCTTCACAGTAGGAATTTAAGCCTTACCACGATTATAATAATAGGATGATTATATGGACCTGGTAGATAACGCGTTGAACAATAATTACGGCAGCGAGGATTTCTTCAAAGCGAATATTGCTGTTGCTGGGGTAGGAGGCGGAGGTAGCAACACTGTGCAGAGGCTGAGCAGGATGGGGATAAAGGGCGCTGCGCTGATGGCGTTCAACACCGATTCGAAGCATCTCAACACCCTTGATTCGGGGATAAAGAGAAGCCTGATAGGCGGCCCGCTGACCAGGGGTCTTGGGGCCGGGGGCTTTCCAGAGATGGGTATGAAGGCGGCGGAGTACTCCAGAAGCGACATCGAAGCGGCGCTTAACGGAGTTAACCTGCTGTTCATCTGCGCGGGAATGGGTGGCGGAACGGGAACCGGTGCGGCTCCGGTAGTCGCAGACGTGGCGAAGAGGAACGGCTCGGTAGTGCTTGGTATAGTAACCTTCCCGTTCTCGCTGGAGAGGGTAAGGATCAACGTGGCGAAGAAGGGTATCGAGGAACTAAGCAAGAACTGCGACACGCTGATAGTAATAGACAACCAGAGGCTGGTGCAGCTGTACCCTAACCTCGCGATAGACCAGGCATTCAAGGTTGCAGACGAAGTGGCGGCTAGGGCTGTGCGCGGAATAACCGAAACGATAAACACGCCGAGCCTGATAAACCTCGACTACGCCGACGTGAGAAACATACTAAACAAGGGCGGCCTGGCCATGATAAGCATAGGCGAGGGCCACGGAACCAACAAGGTTGAGGAATCGGTAGAGAATACGCTCAGGAACAAGCTTCTCGACGTAGACTACGAGAAGGCGACCAACATGCTGCTACATATAACGGGCGGAGAGGACATGACCCTGGGAGAAGCGAATGAGATAGGCGCACGGCTTACCGATTCAATATCACCGTCCGCGAACGTTGTCTGGGGAGCGAGGATAGATCCTGCTTACGCGGGCAAGGTGGAAGTTATAGCGATAGTGACCGGAGTTCATAGCTCTTCAATACTTGGCTCAGGGAGCGATGAGAAGAAGGGAGACTTCGGCCTGGGCGAGCTCTAACTCTATACTTAAAAGAAAAGAATAGAACAAGGAAAGAAAAACTAAATTCGAACTGTTTACCTACGTCTTCGCCTTCTGCTGGTTCTTCCTTTTTGGGTAGTTTTTCTTCTTCTGGTGCTCTGCCTTCTCTTCCTGCTAATTGCCTTGGCGCCCTTCTTTGCCTTGCTTATTATCTTCATTGTCTTCTTTCTCCTCTGCGCCTCGGCTCTGGCTCTTCTAATTACAAGCAGGTAATAAGCCGCTACTGCTATCACTGCGACTACAACGATCGCGATTATGTAGTAAAGGATCGGAGACGTCTTTGGAGCTGTGGAGTATATGGTTAGTATCTTGGCGATGCCTGCGTTTATAGTAGCGCCGAGCCCGCCGGAGGAGCTAACAGAGGGAACTACCTCTACTACCTGGACAACGCCCTGCCACTTCAGGCCTACCTTGTCACCTGATGGCACGGACACTCTTATGCTTATGGTCTTGCTGCCTCCCGGAGGGAGCGAGCCGCTCATCGGAGTGATGGTAACGGTAGGCGTGGCGTTGTGCGGTATTGTATTCAAAACAGGAAGTATGACCGTGAAGTTTATGGTACTGGAGCCAGAGTTCATTACTGAATAGTTGAATACCGCGCTGCCTCCAACGCTTACGTTGAGCGTAGGCTGTCCGGCCTGTTCGCCGAGCTGCGCGCTCGATACTGCAGCAAGGCTGAACAGAATGAACAGTAAAGGCAATAGTACACGTCTTGCTCCCATCAAAAACACACTAGCAGCTGTTCTCTATCGTTATCGTCTGCGAGTATGCTCCCGCAGGTGCGCCTGCTGGGACACCAAGTCCGAAGTATATTGGGCTGTTGGTCGAAGGATTGCTCTGCGTAGGCGCTGCTATAGTTATACCGGTAGTAGTCAACGTATTGGTCAAAGGGGTTCCTGTGTATGTAGTCTGCGAGCTGCTTGAATACAGTGTGTTGCTGACCCCAAAGGTGCCGGCACCGGTCCAGTCCGTGCCTTCTACGAGTACGCTGGCCTGCACATTTCCGCCGCTGTCAGTATCAGTAATTAGCTCGTTTGTCGGTACGTTGGCGGAAGCCGCTATCGATCCAAAGTTTATCGAGGTTGGAGACAAGCTTACCGAGCAGAATCCCTGCACGTTAGCAGTAAGCGAGACTGTAGTAGGGCCAGAGCCCAAAGAAGCGCCTGAATTTATGTTATTGAAAGTCAGAGTCTGGGTATATAGGCCAACTGCGGTTCCGGATGGTATGCTAACACCAAAGTATATCTCGTTCGATGTCGACGGCGTAGATATTGTGGGCTGTGCTATTGTTATATGTGTGTCCGTCGAGGTGCCAGAAAGCGCATTTCCTATGTATGAAGTTTGTGAGGGATAATCCCACAACGTATTGCTTACTCCTATGCTGTTTGATCCATAAGTAAAGCTTGTGCCGCTTACGAACACGTTAGCGGCAAGGTTTCCGCCGTTGTCGGTATCTGTGAAGAGCACGTTTGTATCATAAGATGAGCCGGGGTAAACGTTACCAAAGGTGTTTGAAGATGGTGCTATAGTTATGTATATAACGTTGCCTACGTTCACGTTTGCGGTGGCAGAAGTATTGCTAGTAAACGCAAAACTTACCGGAGAGCTGAGCCACACCACAGCAGCGAATATCGACAGGGCTAAGCCTGTTATCAAAAACATTTCCTTATTCATAGAAATCCCAAGCGTGCTAAAAAAGTCGCCTGTATTACTATTAATCACAATGTTTATTAACCTATCTCATTTGTGGAACTAACACGTATTTTCTACAGTTATTGTTTGCGAATATGCCCCAGCCGGCACGCCTCCCGGAAGGTTTATCCCAAAGTAGATGGTGTTTGATCCGCTTGCGGGCACGCTCAGCAGTGTGTTTGTCGCGATTGAGCTCAGCTTGTTCGCGCTAGAGTACGCTACGTTGCTGAGGGAAGACCACGAGGTGTTGCTGACTCCAAACTGATTGCCCCCGCTTATCGTGTTGGTCCCGTAAACGTACATGTACGCCGGCGACGTGCCGCCGTTCGTGTCCACTATAGAGTTTACTGTGTTTATACTAACCCCAGGATCTATAGCACCAAAGTTTATTGATGCGGGGACTATGTTTATGGTGCATGAAGGAGCAGCTACCGCGGTTACGGCTCCGAGAATAGCAGTGGGCATGACACCGTTTGGTGGTGGCACCCTCTGCCTTGCGTACTGTACGTACCATCTCGCGTTTGTTCCAATATCCTGAATTTGAAATTCTGCTCCGTTTGAAGAATAGTAAACATCAGAAGCAGAAGTGCCAGTACCTACTGAATTATAAGGATAAATATTGCCCATCGAGGAATACGCCGTTGTAGGGGTGCTGTATATGCTGTATGTCTGCATGCCCAAACTTCCCTTGCCCGTAGACTCCCAAATCAAGCTTTGCGTGCCTGAAAGTTTCGTGGCAGCTTCGGCGCCCGGAGTAGACCACGAGCTCCTAACCTGCAGGTAGCTTGCTGTGGGAAGCGGAGCCCTGACGTTCAAACTCCACGCTATGCCTATACTGCCACCAGTCAACGATTCGCTGGCGTTGGCGTATACTTCTGAAATCATATCGCTGTTGTAGGTTTGTGCTATGCTAGTTACATTGAAAGAAGAGGTAGTGCTTGCCTCCATAAGAAGTCCGTTGCTGACTGTATAGTTTGAGCTGCTCGCAGTCCACAGGGTACTGTTAAGCGTAGTTCCTGCGAAG
>JAKAXF010000078.1 GCA_021816645.1 Microcaldota archaeon
CGATCTGCTGCGGCAGCGAACCAAAGTGGTGGATGAGAAGTTCGCACAGGTAGCCTGAGAATCCTTCGGTTTCGGCCTCTGCGCCGTATATATCGTGCTGTTCCAGGATAAATTTGAGCAGCCTTACATCATCCTTCTGCTTGTTGCTGAGGTGCGACACTACGAATTCTGTATGCAACTGCGTTCTGTCGACCGCGCTTCCCATCTCGCTCGAATCCTTTATCTTGAACGCCGGGACTATGTCAGCGTCTATACCAAGATCGCGCATCTGAAGCTTTAGGTACGGATGCTCGGCGTATTTTATTACATAGCTCTCGTTCTTGTGCTTGTGGACTATGCTCTTGGCGATCTCCAACGCTTTCTTCTCCATCGCCCTCTCGTTGAGCTCTTTCGGAAACAGCATGAATATGTCTAGGTCTGAGGAACCTCTAAGACTGGTACCGTGCGCTATCGAGCCTTCCGTTACTATCTCAACGTTCCTCGGAACAGCTCTCCTGAGCCTTTCCATAAGGTCGTTGCTGTACGACGTCATCAGCTCCAGCTCTTTCTTGTCGGGCTTTATCTCTTTCAGTACCTCAGTTAAGATGGAGTTGAGCCTTTTGATCTTTTCCTTGGTAAACGTATACGCAACCCTAGCGCCGGCCATTGTTCCACTTCAGATAGACTTGCAAGAAAAGTAATATATTGGTTTATACATATAGACGTAAGTGTTCGGGCTCGTAGATCAGTGGTAGATCGCGTCGTTCGCAACGACGAGGCCGCGGGTTCAAATCCCGCCGAGTCCATTTTTGCTTTCGAGCAGGCAGGAACCCAAGAATCCCAAGAAACAAATAAATATTTGATGTAATTAATAAGTTACCATGTGAGGAAATGACCAAGACTAAATTCTATCTGAGGAGTGATAACATACTGGACGAATCGGAGGTCAGATTCGACAGAAATGGCAGGGCATACGTACAAAATCCATTCGATATATCCTGCCGTGTGTATCTTGACTCCGATTCCGGAAAAGTCGTAATGAGGGCAGGGGACTACGAAGTTGATATGCTGCTGCGCAAGTGACTCGAACTAGCGCATACGCACTTGCCTGCAATTCCTATTCTTCAAATGAAGACAATCCTGAAATTCTTTCTGACGCATACTACAAAACTTGTAGCGTCTGTATGCAACGTGCTGCAAACGTATAATAAATTATCGCGACAATATCGCGTGGTGGTAATGTGAAGCTGGTATCTACCGTAGCGTTGCTTGCGATATCCCTAATGCTTCTATCTGGTGCGCCTTTGGCTGCCGGAATAGGCACTTCTACTATAAGCGTGAACAGCAGCAGCATCTCTGTTGCTCCTGGACACAGCGCAGTCGTTGCGTATACTGTTTCGCTAACAAGCGGCAGCACTTGGGGTACTACTATATCCGCATCCAACCAAGCCGCATTGAGCGGTGACGGGATAACCCTCAGCTTCAGCAAATCGTACGGCGATCCGACCTATACGGGTGCGCTTACCGTACTCGCATCAAGCACGGCTACGCCAGGCAACTACACGATAAGCCTCGTCGCTACAGGTGACGATCCGTCCAACGGTACTGCAGATATATCTCTGACGGTCATGTCACCAGTGCTTACCTCTAACACACCCACAGCGAGTGCATCAAACACCACGATACCCAGCACCAGCATGCCGAGTACTACTACGATAGCTACGGCTACAGTCCCCACGCCAAGCAAGAGCAATATCGACTATGGTGCAATCGCTGCTGCAATAGTGATAATCGTAATAGTGGCTGTCATAGCGTTTCTGTTAAGAAGAAAACACTAACTACTCCAAAACTCGCTTTGGATCGTAGTCGATGCAATCTTTTTTGCTGTATGAAACTACGTCAATTGTTCAACTATAGGTACGCCTTTTTATACCAACACGTAGAATCATCAGCACCGATATTATGGCTACTTCCAAAAGTGTTGGTACCGTAAAGCAGCGCGAACTGTACGTGGACCTGGACGGTGTCATGCTTAACGACATAAGCCCGGTGCTTGAAGGTATAGGCTTTACGAAGTTCGAGAAGGTGGGGGGCGAAAGGCTGGCGCCGTTGCTCAGGACAGCTGGGGAAGGATTCCTGTATTCGGCCAGGAAGGTATCGCCGCTGTTTTATCTTGCTGGCAAGAACATACTTGAGGAATATACGTTTACTCCCGAGGTGATAAAGCTTATCAGGGACGCACAGAAGGAAGGCATAAAAGTATACGGCATAACATCCAACCCACTTCGCGACGTGAATGGTACGGAACGCAGGCTGAAGGATGAGACGGGGCTAGAACTGGAGGGCATGATAAAAGTAAGGAAGTCTTCGGATAAGTGGAGCATGATCAAGAGCAGGGATTCAAAAGCGGTTCTGGTAAACGACGATACCGACGCGTTCAAGCACTTCAAGGAAGAAAAGGATAAGATGGGCTTCCTCCTGCGCTTCAACCATTTTGCGATACAGGATTTCGTAACTCTAAAGCTCAAAAAGGGTCTCAGGAGCGGCAACACGTGCGACCTTCACAGGGCCGTGATGGATTTCCTCAGGGAATAATTGCGCTATTCCGCAGAACAGGTTTTTAAAGATACCGCGACAAACTTATTCTATGCCAAAATCAGGCGAGGACCAGATAAAACAGGTTATAATAGTTAGGGCAGACTTGGATCTCGGCAAAGACAAACTCGCCGCTCAGGTATCGCACGCGTCATTGGAGAGCTACTTTGCCGCCCAGCACAAAGATCCAAATATAGCAAAGGAGTGGATAGACACGGGCCAGAAAAAGATAGTGGTTAAGGTGGATGACGAGGCTTCTCTACTTAAGCTGTTCAAGGCGTTTGAGTACAAAGGGATCCCGTGCTCCCTGATAAGCGATGCCGGGCTTACACAGGTTCCACCAGGGACCAAGACAGCGCTTGGTGTTGGGCCGTGGAGAGCTGAAGAGATAGACGCCTTTACCAAAACGCTCAAGCTTCTTTGAGCTAGTGATTGCATGGTCGACACGAATCTTGACAATATAATAGACGGCTACAGAGACGAGATAATAGAAACCATGAAAAGGATGATCGCAATACCTTCAATCTCCCCATCCAGCGGTGGCGATGGCGAATCCAAACGCGCCGATTTTCTGCAATCGCTTCTAGAATCGTTCGGTCTGAAAACAAAAAGGTACGATTACAAAGACGGCCAAAACACGAGGTCGAATCTTATAGCCGAATACGGCAGCGCAAAAAACACGATCTGGCTGATAGCGCACATAGACACGGTGGCACCCGGAGATCTGAAGGCTTGGTCGCACGATCCGTTCGACGCGGCCGTAAAGGACGGCAGGATATACGGACGCGGAACATCGGACAACGGCCAGGACGTGATCGCCTCAATATACGCGCTCAAGTCCATTATAGATTCGAAGATCAGCCCAAAATACAACTTCGGTCTTGCCCTGGTAGCTGACGAGGAGGTGGGAAGTACGTGGGGCATGGAAAAACTTGTAGAGGAAGGTATCTTTAAAGACAGCGACATGTTCGTCGTTCCAGATGCGGGAAGCGCGAGCGGAAACGAAATAGAGATCGCAGAGAAAGGTGCACTCTGGATAAAGATAAGCACTATGGGTAGGCAGATACACGCGAGCACTCCGGACAAGGGCATCAACGCCCACAGGCACGCCGCATCGCTTATAACCAAGATAGACAGGTTCATGCACGAAAAGTACTCCGCTACCAATCCCCTGTTCAACCCGAAGGTTTCAACATTCGAACCCACAAAGCACGAGCTGAACGTTGACAGCGTGAACATAGTCCCTGGCAGCGACGTCAGCTACGTAGACTGCAGGGTGCTGACCGAGCAC
>JAKAXF010000079.1 GCA_021816645.1 Microcaldota archaeon
TACCGCTGGTATGTAAACGGGAATGGGGTGGGGGCGAACTCCGACGTACTGAGGTTCAACTGGAACGCATCGACAAACGCGTCCACAAACTACGTATATGTTGACGTGCTGAACTATACTACCAACGCCCTGGTAGCAAGGTCCCTTAATGACACCGTGATGCAGAACAGTCCCATGGCCACGCCAAATATAACCTCCAGCGCAAATGTCGTTGACGCAGGACAATTCTTCTTCATTAACGCCACAGACTCAGGAGGCACGCCGCCGTATCTCTACAACTTCACGATATACAGCACAAGCAGCACACAACCGTTCTTAAACGGCGCGTTCTACGGATACAATACAATATCAGTATATGCCATAATATACCCTCCTGGCAATTATTTTGCCAACGTGGTAGTATCCGATTCAGCCTCGCCTGCCGCGGTAAGGAGCTCTCAGGATACAAATATCATACATATAAACCGGCAGCCAACACTTTATGTGAGTGCGCTCAATATGCAAACCCAGTACCTCTCCTATATCGATGAAGGGGAAGTAAACACAATAAACTACACTGCAACGGTGCGCGGTGGCACGGGTCCGTATACGATAAATTTCTTGAACGGCGGCTTTAACGTATTGCAGAGCAATAGCCTGCTGCCCATTGGCGGAGAAGCCAACTACGATCTGAACGTTAACTCCATTGGCACATACTCCCTTATCAGCGAGGCCACAGACACCGGAACAACCTCACCTTACTACCTATACTCATACAATTACACGATAGTTAACCCTGCGCTTGCAAAACCCACGATAATGGTCATGGCGAGCAATACTGGTGAATACTCGTCCTCGCATATAAATGCGAGCAAATTGGATTACGGCCAGTATATATACGTAAACTCCACTGAAACCGGCGGCACATCCCCCTATACGTACAACTTCATCGTATCAAATGCTGTGACTAATTCTGTTGTTAACAGTATCCTTGCGAGTTCATCTGCCTACGTGCAAAACAGTAGTACAAGCCAGGCTTTTGTCAAACTTTCGCCTGGCACATACCGTGCAAACGTGGTGGTAACGGACAGTTCAGACCTTCCTGAAAACAGCGTATCGGCCAGCTCTAATGAGTTCACAATCTTCAACGCACCTTCAATATCCTTAATCCCAAACAGCCTCACGCTCCAAAACGGACAGAATGAGACATACACAATCACTGTGTATAACGGGGTAGGTCCGTTTATTGTTGGGTTATATAATGTGGGCAATGGCCTCCAACTTGGCAGCAACATGATAATTGCCTCGGGAGGCACAAATACGATCTCGTTCAATGTCTCTTCCAAATACGGCAGCATACTGACTTATAACGCGGTTGCGACAGATACGGGCACCTCAGTTCCATTTACATTCAATTCCGTGCAGAGTGAAATAGCAATAAACCCTCTTTATAGGGTTCCGTCATTCCAGGTCTCACCGCATTCGCCTCTTGGGAACTGGATATCGTTCGCCGTCCAGAACACAGTCTCGATGACCGTGCCGGTCAATGCGCTTAATCTCTCCACAAGCGGAGTGGAAACCCTGTTCTCCATAGCACCCACCATACCGCTGGGGGATTTGGCATCTGAGTCATTCACTATAACAACATCGCAGCAGAGCAACATAATAGGCTTCAACGGCGTATCTGGGACCGCCGCCCAGAGCCCGGTAGCCGTATTGCTAGTGCAAGTCGGATCTTCTACCGCCAATGGGATCATAGTGCAGCTGACGTCCTCCAACACGCTCTTCAGCTATTCGGGAAACGTATATACGGGCACTCCGCAGACAGGATGGGAGGCATCATGGTACGAAGGCAATGCGAGCATCGATGGCGGTGTTGTCCAAGGTCTGCAGCAATGGGCAGATATATTCAACGCAAACTACATGGCCGCTAATGTGATCGCAGCCGGTATAGAGTACGGTTTCAACAATAATGCGTCTTCTGGTACGATCTATCTGGGAAACGTGGTGATAAATGACAGGTCATATGTCCCAATACCTCCTTCATCAAGGAACGAGGTGCCCATAATCACATCAAACGGGCTGTCGCCCGGCGGATGGGCGGAACTCAACAACAGTCTCGGCTGGAACGGCGTGCAACTTACGCTGCTGCCAACCAACTACACATCAAGCGGCAACTTTACATTCTATGCACTCATAGGCTCGGTGCTTAACGGCGCAATCCTGCGGAACACCCCTGCAGCGACTAAGTCGCTGCAGACCTACGCGACAGGGTACGCGTTCCCCGAAACCAACTCCATTTCAGCATCAGTCAATGCATCTCCATACTCTGCAGCAGGCTCCGTTCCAATGTCTACTTCGATCGTATCCGGTCTGGATGGCGGAGGGGTATCATTCGCAAGTTTCTCGAATGGCAGCAGTGACAATCTGCTCAGGCTGACGCACACCCAGTTGCCCGGGCTTACGAGCAGCTACGGCAGTTCTGGGGAGTCAGAAAGCCTCTGGCTTACTGGTTTCCCTGTATTCGACCAGGCGTCAGGCGTAAACAACTTCTCCGTAGCAGATGCCGGAGGCGCGTACGAAGCAACGTTCAACACTCCTATACAGGAGTACTCAAGCGCAGGCAGCAGGAACCTGGACATGCTGATAAAGATGCTCGGCCAGAATGTAGCGGTCCTTAGCGAAAACGCGCCTACGGCAAACATAGTGCCAACCAGCGTCACATATGGAGGGGGGATAACGCTTGCGGACCAGCTCCTGCCCATGGCAACAGTATACCTGGACCATAACGTGACCAACTCCTCTGTAGACGGGTTCAACGTCGAATTGACCGGCATCGGTACGCCTGTCAATGGCCTGTCGAATGCCTCGATAGAGGTCTTCTATAAAGGTACGCTTACAAACACCACCCAGATGCAGCCTTATACGATACGCAAGTTCGATGTGTCGGGCAATGCGGTCTTTGTGAGGATCAACCAGACCCTTGCATCCCCGGCGTGGGCCCAAATACAGCTATTTAGCAACCTCTTCAACCTGACCAATGGCAAGTCATTCAACCAGACGAGGGACCCGGGCTGGAATGTCAACCTAATGTGGACCAACACCTCCTCATCCGGCGGCACATCCCATGCGCTTGCGGGCCTAGTCGTATGGAATGAATCACCCACATCGCTGCTACCGGGGCAGAGTTTCAACTTTATCGGAGACACTCCAGGCTGGAAGGTCAAGCTGGAGAGCAACGACCTAATAGATCAGTTGTCAGGGCCCTACTCCAACATGAGTTTTTCTACATACAACATATCAGGGTTCCTAGAGTTCTTCTACCCGTACCAGAATCCTGCTCAGAAGGGCCTCGCCTACGCAGTCGCAAACGTGTATAACTATAATGCATTGGGCTTTGCCGCTACTGGATCAAACGAGCTGCTCAATACTACCGCAATAGTTGAGCCGCAGAATCTGCTGGACGTGATCAGCGACTACAACTTCAACGTAACCCCTGTGGAATCCGGTCGCACAATCTACCCAACCCCTCCAAACTACGTGCTTTACAACCTCGATACATATGAGCTGTCCACATACAATGCGCTTAGCCAGAGCGCTGCCATAAACCTGAGTGCTGACATAAATGCCGGGGTCGTAATCCGCCTGCTAAACAATGGGCTCAGTGCCAATTATCTGTCAAGTACCGGGGGCAACATTACAATAGACGCGGCATCCAGCCAAGCGGTTGCCGTAGTCGCCTTCAATGCCTTCAATACGAACGCGACTGAGAGGTATGTAGTTCTCCAGAATGTTTCAGAGATTCTACTTGGCAATGATTTCTTACCGCCGGGCGCAAGCGCACCTCGATGTCC